>NZ_JBMVFV010000037.1:0-58728 GCF_049538395.1 Micromonospora sp. AB353
CGCGCTGCAACCCCCGGGGTACGACCACCGGCTCGGCGTAAGCGGCACGACGGCTCAGGCGGCGCGCCGGGCCGGCTCGCCCGCGCGTAGCCGGCGGCCCGCGCCGCGTTCCCGGCCGTACGAGTCGGCCCGTCCCCACCGGCCCGGCACGTCGAGCAGCTCGATCCGCCCGAAGCCGACCGGAACGGCCGGGTTCACCAGCAGGTTCTCCCCGCACGGACGCAGCCCCAGCATGGTCGACAACAGCATCAGCAACCCGCCCGACGCCCACGACTGCGGTCGTCCGGCCTCCGGCAACTGGACCGGGTACTTGGTCTGCGCGCGGGGGTAGCCGGCGATCGTCTCCGGGACCGATCCGCCGAGCGTCTCCGCCATCGCGAACACGCCGGCGGCGATGTCGGCCGCCGCCTCGTCGTAGCCGTACCGCCGCAGCCCCGCCGCGACGATCGCGTTGTCCCACGGCCACACCGCGCCGAGGTGCGCGCCGACCGGGTTGTACGGCCGCTGCCCCTGCGCGTAGGTGCGCACGCCCCAGCCGGAGAACAGGTCCGGGCCGCACAGGTGCCCGGCCAGCGCGTCGGCCCGTTCCGGCGCCACGATGCCGCTCCAGAGCAGGTGCCCCAGGTGCGAGGTGAGCGCGTCGACCGGCTCGCCGTCCGGGGTGAGTGCCAGCGCGTAGTAGCCGCGCTGCGGCAGCCAGAAGTCGCTATCGAACCGCTCCCGCAGCCGCGCCGCGTCGGCCTCCAGGCGTTCGGCGTAGGCCGGGTCGCCCCAGAACTCCCGGGCCAGGCGGGCGCCCCGGATCCGCGCGTCGTACGCGTACCCCTGAAGCTCGCACGTGGCGCGCGGGTACGGCGGCTCCACGCCGTGCCGGTCGACGATCGCCGCCGGCGAGTTGCGCCAGGTCTGGTTGGCGACCCCGCTGTCGGTGTTGCGCGGCTGGTAGCGCAGGTAGCCGTCGCCGCACTGGTCGCCGTAGCGGGTCAGCCAGTCCAGCGCCATCCGGGCCGGGTGCCGCAGTTCGTGGACCAGGTCGGTGTCGCCGGTCCAGCGCTCGTACTCGTCGAGCAGGATCACGAACAACGGGGTGGTGTCGGCGGCGCCGTAGTAGAGCGCGGTGGGCTGCTCGTCGAACGCGGCCGCCTCGCCGTACCGCAGCTCGGCGACGATCTTGCCGGGTTCCTCCTCGCGCCGGTCGTCGAGCCGGCCGCCCTGCGCCATCGCCAGCATGTGCAGCGTGCCCGGGGTCAGCTCGGGCGTGAACGGCAGCGTCTGGAGGCAGGTGATCAGTGCGTCCCGCCCGTACAGCGCCATCGCCCAGGGCATCCCGCCGACCGGCACCCGCTCGCTGTAGGCCAGCGGCATGTAGCGCAGCGCGGCCAGGTCGGTCAGGGCCTGCCGGTACAGGGCGGCCAGCCCGGGCCGGTCGGCGACCAGTTGCGGCGCCCGGTCGTGCCACCGTTCGAGGTCGTCGCGCATGTCCTGACGGACGTGCTGCCGGTGCGACTCGATGCCGGCCCGCAGATCCCGCCCGCCGGCGCCCTGGATGACCATGGCGACGTGCAGGTCGACCCGCCACTCGCCCTGCGGCTCGACGCGGATCCGGAAGGTCATCCCGCGCGTGTCCACCTCCCCCGGGACGGTGCTGGAGACGCACGTCTCGCGGGTGAACCGTTCACGTTCGTACCGGATCCGCAGCCGCCGCTGCTCCGGTTCGGGGATGACGGTCGGGCGGCGCGGGCCGGGGCGCAGGATCTCGGAGGTGTCGGCGAAGTCGCCGGCCATCTCCATCCGCACCGTGTACTCGGCGGGCTCGGCCGAGTGGTTCAGCACCGTGAGGCTCTCGTGGTACGCCTCGTCGATCGAGCGGTGCCGGATCACCGAGACGTCGGCGTCCACGTAGTGGCTGGCCGCGCCCGGCACCAGCACGAAACGGGTCTCGAAGTAGGTCAGGTCGTCGCGGGACAGCGCGTGCAGCCGCTCGCCGTCGATCGTGAGCACCCAGTGGGACAGGAACCGGGTGTCGAACGAGAACAGGCCGATCGGCGCGGACGGGTCGCGTTCCATGTCCCCCTGCGCGTCGCTCACGGCGAACGCGTTGCCGGCGAGGACATGGACCAGCTCCTGCCTCATCGGGCCGCCATCCGGGCACCGGCCACGTCCCGGGGATCCCGGGCGTCCGGCGGGCCGGGAAAGAGCCGGCGCAGCGTCATCAGCAGCTTGAGTTCGCCCTGCACGGCGAGGTCGTTGCGCAGCAGCGCGGCGGCCGGGTGCAGGCGTCCCGCCGCGATCCGCTCGAACACCTCCCGGTTCGCGCCGACCACCAGGTCGGCCTCCTCGGCCGAGCGGTCCACCCGGACGTCCTGCCGGTCGATGGTCAGGTACCAGTGCTCGGTGCAGCCGCCGTCGCGCAGGTCCAGGCGGATGGTGCCGGAGGTGGTCTCGGGCAGCTCCGGGTGCCGGCCGGCGGTTCCCCGGGTCAGGTGTTCCACGACCGAGACGCTCATCGGGCCCTCCTCGTCGGTGGTCGCGGCCGGCGCCGCTCGTCCCGCAGCGTCCCCGCATCGGGGGTGAGGCGAACTCACCCGGACCGGGTGAGGCGCGGCGGCGCGGCGGGTAGCCACCGCCGCTGTTCCACCTGCTCGACGGCCCGACATGTCGACGGACACGATCTCCGCGCTGCGCGGGGCCGCTGCGGCGCTCAGCGCAGGATGAGCCCGCGCACGTACGCGGCCTGCCCGACGTGCTGGAGGTCGTCGTCGAGCACGCTCACCAGCCGCACCCCGAGCGTCACCGGCGGATCCCAGTTCTCGTCGACGACGCGGTCCAGGTCGGCCGGGCTCAGCCTGCGCAGGTACGCGAGGCTCCGGTCCACCACCGCCCGGTGGTAGTCCAGCAGCACGCCGCCGTTCTCGGGGCGTACCGCGGCGATCTGCTCCGGGCCGTGCCCGAAGCCGGTGTCGGCGGGGTCCGGCGGGAGGCCGCAGCGCGGCGCCCAGTCGCCGGTGGCCCAGAGCTGCGGCTCCCCCATCACGTCGGCCACGTGGTCGTCCTGGATCCGGGTCAGGTGCCAGACCAGCCAGCCGACCGGGTTCGCCCCGTCGGCCGGCGCCCGCCGCAGCTGGGCCGCGTCGAGCCCGTCGAGCGCCCCGGCGACCAGATCGGGCAACCGGCCGTACGCCTCGGTCAGCACGTCCGTCACGTCCACGTGTCCCTCACTCCCCTGCCGTCGCTGCCGTCCCCCCGGGCAGTACCGCCCAGCGTGCCCGGCAAACCTCGGCGCGGGCCCCGCCTCTAGGGTGATCGCGTGGTCGCGGCGCTGGAGCTGTATCTGGACACCGACGCCACCCGGCGGATCCGGGTGCTGTGGGACCTGCTGGAGTCCGACGGGGTGCCGAGCATGCGGTCCCTGCTGGCGCAGCGGCACCGCCCGCACCTCTCGCTGGCGGTCGCGCCCCGCCTGGACCCGCACCGCGTCGCCGAGGCGCTCGCCGGAACCGTGGTGGCCGCGCCGCTGCGGCTGGAGTTCCAGCACGCCGGGCAGTTCGTCGGGCGGGTGCTCTGGCTCGGGCCGGCGCCGACGCCCGAGCTGCTGGCGCACCACGCCACGGTGCACGAGCGGCTGGCGCGGGCCGGCGTCGAGGTGGTGGAGCACTACCGCCCGGGCCGCTGGGTGCCGCACTGCACGCTGTCTATGCGGGTGCCGAACCCGCTGATGGGCGCGGCGGTGCGCCGCTGCCTGGAGGTGCTGCCGCTGACCGCGACGGTGGTCGGCGCGGCGGTGGCCGACCACGCCCGCGACATCTCCCACCCCCTGCCCTGATCCCTCCCCGCCAAGATCCACGCCCCCTCGGGGAGGTGGCTGCATCAGACCTCACCGACAGCCCCACGGCCCATCCGCAGCCGTGATCCCAGCCAGCTCCCCGACGTGGTGCCATCCCGCTCCATGATCGACACCAGCTCGGGGAAATGGCGGCATCGGACCACCATTGATGCAGCCACCTCCCCGAACCGGTGTCGATCTTGAAGGTCGATGGCGCGTAGCGAGCATCGTGGCGACGCGGACAACAGCCAGACCACACCGACCGACCCGGGGCGCAGCCCTCCCCCCCCACCCCCGACCCGGATCCACCGAACACGATCCACACCAGCTCGCCGAAGTGGTGCCATCCCGCTCCATGATCGACACCAGCTCGGGGAAATGGCGGCATCGGACCACCATTGATGCAGCCACCTCCCCGAGCTGGTGTCGATCATGAGCGGCGGCCAGCCGGTCACGTCAGGGGAAGGCGGGGTCGGTTCCGGTCAGGTCGAGGAGAAACGTCGGGTAGTCCGGCTGCGGGCACCTGTCGCCCCGGTGGCCGAGCCGCTCGTAGAACGGCGCGGCCCGCTCGTGGTGGGCCTGCCACTCCAGGTGCCGCGCCCGCCTGGCGGCCCACCGGCGGACCGCGTCGAACAACGACCTGCCCACCCCGTCGCGGCGGCGGTCCGCCCGGACGTACAGGTCGTGCAGGCGTACGGTCCGGTGCGCGTCACCGGAGCGCAGGTGCGGGCCGTGGTCCTGGGCGGCGGCGTACCCGACCAGCCCGCAAGCGTCGACGGCGCCGAGCAGCGCCCAGCGGGGGTCGGCCAGCAGCGCGGCGAACCGCAGCCGGTGGACCTCCGGCGGCTCGTCGCCCACGCCCATGTCCCGCAGCATCGGCCACAGCTGCGGCCAGTCCGGCACGCGCAGATCCCGCACGATGATCGGCATCGGACCAGCATGCGGGCGGGACAGCGCGGCGGCGACCGGGTTTCGCGCCATCTGCAGCCACCCTGACGATCGGGGCCAAGCCGACGCAAGCTAGTAAAAGCGCAGGTCAGAGCCATTCTGGCCACCCGAAGACGTGCGGCCGGAGCGGCAGCGAAGCACGTCGAAGGAGAGCCTCATGGCCGCACCCGTCGTCCGTTCCGTCACCGCCGACCAGACCGTCCTGCTACCCGGGCAGTCGACCACCGTCCGGGTCGACGCCTACCACCCCGACTCCCGGCTGCTGACGCTCGCCGGCCGGGTCAGCGACCCCACCGGCGTCACCTGGGACAGCCCGGTCCGGGTGGACCTGAGCGTCCCGCTGACCATCCAGCTCGCCGGTGCCTCGCCGGGGGTGACAGTCACACCGAGCGGCACCGAACCGGGCCGGTTCACAGTCACCGTGCTGGCCGGCCGGGGCACGGTGACGCTGACCGCGACGGCGCGTGACGGCGCCGGCCGCACCGGCACGGGCACCACCACGCTGACCGTGCCGTTGCTGGTCGGGATGAGCGCCGAGAAGGGCGCCCGGACGCAGCGGGCGGTGGCCGACTATCCGGGCATCCGCTACATGCGCGACTTCGGCACGGACGGCCCGGACGCGGACGCGCTGCCGGAACTGCCCGCGCTGAACGCCGGGAAGTTCGCCGACGCGCCCTCGGCCGTCATGCACGTCAGCTGGAAGGACGACGTCGAGCAGCTCGCGGGCTGGCTCGACGGCGTGAACCGCCCCATCTACCTGACCTGGTACCACGAGCCGATGGGCGACGTGACCCCCGCCACGTACCGGGCGACGGCGAGCCGGGTGACGCAGATCCTGGCGGCGCACCGCAACCGGCGGTGGGTGCTCGGGCACGGCCCGATCGTGACCCGCTACTGGCTCGACGAAGGGCGCGGCAACCCGGCCGACTGGGGCTACCCGGGCATGACCCACTACGGCGTGGACTGCTACTCCCGGGACACCGCCGCGTACTGGACCGCCTCCCGGATGTTCGGCGTGGCCTTCGGCAAGGTGCGCGCCGCGTACCCGGGCATCCGGCTGCTGGTGCCCGAGTACGGGCTGAGCCGCATCGCCACGGACACCACAGGCGCGGGCCGGGCGCGGACGATCCGCGAGCACGTCACCTGGCTGCGGCAGCAGAACGACGTGGACGCGATCGCGTACTGGAACAACTGGGCCGAGTTCGAGCTGGGTGACCCGCCGCTCGAGGCCACGGCCTGGCGCGATCTCCAGGTGGGCCCGGCATAGACTGGGCCCATGAGGCGTAGTCGGTGACCAGCGGGAGCGTGACGTACCCGGGCTACACCCACGGCTGCCTTGCCTACGACGACCCGGCCGTGCTGCGCACACTGGCGGTCGAGCAGGTCACCGCCGGTCTCGCCGCCGGTGAGCAGGTCTGGGTGATCTGTCCGGAGGATCGCGCCACTGTCACCGGCTGGCTGGCCTCGGTTCCCGGGGTCGACGCCGCGCGCCGGCGGGACGCGCTACGGCTGGTTCCCGTCGGCGAGGCGTACCGGCACGACGAGATCGTCGACCCCGACCGGCAGGTCCGGGCGTACGTGCGGGCCACCACCGAGGCGCTGACCGCGGGGCACACCGGCCTGCGGGTGCTGGCGGAGGCGACGAGCCTGGTCCGCAGCCCGGCCCAGCGGGACGCGTTCGCCCGCTACGAGCACCGGATCGACCACTGGATGCGGCACCGGCCGATGTCGGCGGTCTGCGCCTACGACCGCCGGCAGCTGGACGACGCGGCGATCGCCGAGCTGGCCTGCCTGCACTCGGTGACGAACGCGGACGTGCTGTTCCGGCTGCACGCCGGCGACGGCGACTCGGTGGTGGCGCTGGCCGGCGAGCTGGACCCGTCCAACCACCGGGACTTCGCCGCCGCGCTGGAGCGGGCCGACCCGCGGCCGGTGGCGGGCCGGGTCGTGTTCGACGCCGCCGAGCTGCGTTTCGTCGACCACCGCAGCCTGCTGCACCTGCGCGACCACGCCCGCCGGCACGACGCCGTCGCGGTGCTGCGCACGCCGAGCCGCGCCCCGGCCCGGCTGGTCGACCTGCTCGGTCTGTCCGAGGTACGGGTGGAGGTCGTCCGATGAGGAGCGGCGCGGCCTCCGGCCACGTGGGCTACTTCCACGAGGCGTTCGTCTACGACTCCGACGAGGAGCTGCTGGCGGTGACGCTGCCGTTCCTGCTGGACGGGATCGCGGCCGGCGAGCCGACGGCGGTGAACCTGGACGAGCGCAACGCCGAGCTGGTGCGCCGGGCGCTGCCCACCGGCGCCGAGGTCACGTTCCTGCCGGTCGGCGACGTCTACGCCCGGCCCAGCGTCGCGCTGCGTTCCTACCGGGAGCTGCTCGCGTCGTACGTGGCGGCGGGGGCGGCGCAGATCCGGATGGTCGGCGAGCTGCCGCCGGTGCTGCTCGGCGCGACCTGGGACTGGTGGGCGCGCTACGAGTCGGCGATCAATCACGCCTACGACGACTTCCCGCTCTGGGGCATCTGCGCCTACGACCGCCGGGGCACGCCCGCACACGTGCTCGCCGACGTGGCGCGTACCCATCCGCTGGTGGCGCGGCCGGACGGCGGGCACGAGGCGGCCGGTCTCTACACCGACCCGACGAGTTACCTGACCGAGTTCCGTCCGGCCCCGGCGGACCCGGTGCAGCGGACCGCGCCGCTGGTCGAGCTGGTCGACCCGACGCCGGCCCGCGCGCGGGCCGAGGTACGCGCCGCCGACGGTGGCCTGCTGCCGCCCGACGGCCTGGACGGCCTGGTCATCGCGGTCAGCGAGGTGGTGAGCAACGCGCTGCGCCACGGCGAGCCGCCGGTGTGCCTGCGGTTGTGGCGCGCGCCGGACCGGATCGTGGTGACCGTCCACGATCGGGGTACCGGCCCGAAGGACCCGTTCGCCGGGCTGCTGCCGGTGGGCGACGGTTCCGACGGCGGTCTGGGCCTGTGGATCAGCCACCAGAGTTGCGACCACGTGACGTACCACAGGGACGCGGCCGGCTTCACCATCCGCCTGACGGCGGGGAACCCGCACTTCCCGGTCTGACCGTGCCGCCGGTCGGCGGGCAGGAGGGCGGGGCGGGGCGAGCCTCGCGCGCGGACGCGGTACCGTAGCGCCTCATCGTGCCCTGCGGGGCGGTCATCCGCCGGCCTGGCGCTGGCGAACCGACGGAGGATGGCGAATGTCCAACGGTGCCGAGCCGTTCGCACCCCACGACGACCTGTCCGGGCGGCCCCGGTTCGATCCCGCGTTGCGCGGCTACGACAAACGTCAGGTGGACCGGTACGTCGAGCAGGTCGACGCCGAGGTGAGCGCGCTGACCGCCGCGCGGGACCGGGCGTACGCGCAGGTGCGCGACCTGACCGCGCAGGTGCAGCGGGCGCAGGCCGAGGCGGTGGAGCTGCGGGACCGTCCGTCGGCGGTGGACCGGGCGTCCTTCCGCGACCTCGGCCCGATGGTGGACCAGATCCTGGACCTGGCCGAGAAGCAGGCCGGCCAGATCACCGACGTGGCCACCCGGCGCGCGGAGGACGTCCAGGGGCAGGCGGAGAAGCTGCTCGCCGCCGCGCAGGAGCAGGCCGCGCGGGAGCGGCGTGAGCTGGACGAGGAGCTGTCCGCCCGCCGGGCCGAGCAGGAGCGGGTGGACGAGGAGCGGCGGGTCGCCGCGCAGGCGGAGCTGACCGCGGTGCGGGAGCTGGCGGAGAAGCTGCGCGTCGAGGGCCAGGCCGTGCACGACCGGGCCCAGCAGGAGGCGAAGCGGATCAGCGAGCAGAGCGCGCAGCAGGTCGAGCAGGCGCGCTCGGCGTCCGAGGCGCTGGTGAAGGCCGCGCGGACGCAGATCCAGCAGGAGGTCCAGGCCAACCGCAGCAAGGCCCAGCAGGAGCTGGCCCAGTGGCAGGCCACGATGGCCAAGGAGCTGGACGAGCGGCGGGCCGCCGCCGAGCAGGAGCTGGCCGACCGGGCCGCCGCGGCGGAGAAGGACATCGCCGCGCTGGTCGCCGAGGCGCAGCAGTACGCCACCGAGGTCCGGGATCGGGCCGACGAGGAGACGGCGGCGCACCAGGAGCAGCTCGCCGGCGTGCAGCGGGAGATCCAGCAGCGGCAGGAGACGCTGACCGGGCTCAAGGCGGAGCTGGAGAACGTCTCCCGGCAGCTGGAGGACACCCGCCGGGAGATCGCCACCATCGAGCGGACCGGCGCGGAGGTGGAGGAGCGGCTGGTCGGCGTACGCCGGGAGCTGGCCGCGGAGACCAAGCGGCTGGACGAGGCGCGGCGCGCGGCGGACCTGGCCGAGCAGCACGCCAAGGAGACCCGGGCCCGGGTGCAGCGGGAGGCCAAGCGGGTCGCCGACCTGGCTGCGGCGGCGGTCATGGCGGCTGCCGCGGGTGGCGGGGAGACCGCCGAGTACCCGCAGGTGTCGGCGCGCCCGCCGATCACCGTGCCGGCCGAGGTGACGCCCCGTGCCGTGGACGGGCGGACCGAGCCGGACGCGATCGAGCCGGACCGGTCGGAGCCGCCGGTCGTGGAGCCGTTCGTCGAGCGGCTGGACGGGCCGAGCTTCGACGCGTTCGCGGTCCGCACGCCGGCTCCGCGCGGTGTGCCCGAGGCGGAGACGACGGGTACGGACAACGGCGTACCGGCCACCGCCTGAGACGTCGGTGCCGCCGGTCCGGGCCGGTCCGGCGGCGCCGCATCTTGCTCATCGACCTTGCTATATGCAAATATTTGGATCGATCTGCTGGTGCATCTCGATCTTTATTCGGGGGTTGACGGGTATGCGGAAGATCTCCTCCATCGGTGCCGCCGTCGTCCTGACCGTCGCCTCGGCTGGCGCCGTGGTGGCCGGTACGGCCGCACCGGCGAGCGCCGGGTGCAGCCACTCGCACTCCAACGTGGACAGCAAGTTCGGCCAGCTGTTCAACGCCACGAACGTGAACATCCGCACCGGCCCGCACACCACGTGCGCCTCCCTCGGCTACGGGCAGCTCAGCCACACCGTCGACTTCCACTGCTTCGCCAGCGGGGACCGGGTCAGCGCGAACGGCCACACCACCTACACGTGGACCTACCTGCGGGACGTCACCACTGGTGTATCCGGCTGGGTCGCCGACGCGCTGCTGGACAACCTCGGCGGCAACGTCGCCTGCTGACCGGGCCACCCGGCGGGCCCGCGGCGGGCACAATGACCGGGCATGACCGGTCTGCACCCGCCCGTCGAGCCGTACGCCACCCACCTGCTCCCGGTCGGTGACGGCCACGTCCTGTACGTGGAGGAGGTCGGCCGGCCGGACGGCGTACCAGTGGTGTTCCTGCACGGCGGGCCCGGCGGCGGCCTGGTGCCGGCGGCCCGCCGGTTCTTCGACCCCGCGCGCCACCGGGCCGTGCTGTTCGACCAGCGCGGCGCCGGCCGCAGCACCCCGCACGGCGAGGTGCGCGCCAACACCACCTGGCATCTGGTGGCCGACCTGGAGACGATCCGGCAGCGGCTGGGCATCGGCTCGTGGCTGGTGTTCGGCGGCTCGTGGGGCACCACGCTCGGCCTGGCGTACGCGCAGGCGCACCCGCAGCGGGTGACCGGCCTGGTCCTGCGCGGCGTGCTGCTGCTACGGCGCAGCGAGCGGGACTGGTTCTACCAGGGCGGGCTGCGTCACCTCCAGCCCGAGGAGTGGGAGCGGTTCGTCGCGCCGATCCCGCCGGACGAGCGTGACGACGTGCTGGCCGCGTACCACAGGCGGTTGCACGGCCCGGACCAGGCGCGGGCCCGGGAGTACGCGCGGGCCTGGGGGCGGTGGGAGGCGGTCAACTCGTCGCTGCGGCCCGACCCGGAGATGCTCGCCCACTTCACCGCCGACGACCACGCGCTGCCGGTGGCCCGGATCCTGTCGCACTACGCGGTGCACGGCGGTTTCCTGGCCGAGGGCCAGTTGCTCGACGGCGTGGACCGGATCCGGCACCTGCCCGCCGTGATCGTCAACGGCCGGTACGACATGTGCTGCCCGCCGGTGTCCGCGTACGACCTGGCCCGCCGGTGGCCGGAGGCGACGCTGCGGATCGTGCCGGAGGCGGGGCACTCCGCCGCCGAGCCGGCCGTCACCCGGGAGGTGCTGCGCGCGCTCGACGAGGTGACCGCGAGGGCCGGCTGACCGGACCCGCCGGTTCGCGCCTGGCCATCCGCGACCGCCGCTGGCAGGATCGGCCGGGTGACGGGTGCGCTGTACGCGGTCAGTGACCTCCACGTGTCGTACGCGGAGAACCGCGCGGTGGTGGACGGCCTGCGGCCGGAGACGGCGGACGACTGGCTGATCGTGGCCGGCGACGTCGGCGAGGTCTTCGCCGACATCGAGCGGACGCTGCGGCTGCTGCGCGACAGGTTCGCGCGGGTGGTGTGGGCGCCGGGCAACCACGAGCTGTGGACCAGCCCGAACGACCCGGTGACGCTGCGCGGGGTGGCCCGCTACGACGCCCTCGTGGCGATGTGCCGCGAGCTGGACGTGCTGACCCCGGAGGACGACTACCCGGTGTGGCGCGGCGCGGGCGGGCCGGTCACCGTGGCGCCGCTGTTCCTGCTCTACGACTACTCGTTCCGCGCGCCCGGCACCACCACCAAGGAGGAGTCGCTGCGCGCGGCGTACGACGCCGGCGTGGTGTGCACCGACGAGATGATGCTGCACCCCGATCCGTACCCGGACCGGGAGTCCTGGTGCGCGGCGCGGCTGGAGGTGACCCGGCGGCGGCTGGAGGCCACCGACCCGGCGCTGCCCACAGTGCTGGTCACCCACTGGCCGCTGGTGCGCCAGCCCACCGAGGTGCTCTGGTTCCCGGAGTTCGCCCAGTGGTGCGGCACCGACCGGACGGCCGACTGGCACGTGCGCCACCGCGCCGTCGTCGCGGTCTACGGCCACCTGCACATCCCGCGCACCACGCACTACGACGGGGTGCGGTTCGAGGAGGTGTCGCTGGGCTACCCGCGCGAGTGGCGGCGCCGCGGCGGCGAGCCGGCGCCGATGAAGCGGATCCTCTGATGATCGGGGCGCTGCTGCCGGCCGGGGCGCTGGCCGTCGAGGCGTTCGCCGACGTGCCGGACGAGGCGCCGTACCCGGGCGAGGAGGACCTGGTGGCCCGCGCGGTGGTCGCGCGCCGCCAGGAGTTCGTCACGGCCCGCCGCTGCGCGCGGGAGGCGCTGGCCCGCCTCGGGTACGCCCCGGCGCCGATCCGTCCCGGTCCCCGCCGGGAGCCGGTCTGGCCGGACGGCGTGGTGGGCAGCATCACCCACTGCGCCGGCTACCGGGCGGCGGCGGTGGCCCCGGCCGGGACACTGGCCGGCCTGGGCATCGACGCCGAGCCGCACGAGCCGCTGCCCGACGGGGTGGCCGGGGTGGTCACCGTGGCGGGTGAGCCGGAGCGGCTGGCCGCGCTGCGCGCCGCCGACCCGGGGACGCACTGGGACCGGCTGCTGTTCAGCGCCAAGGAGTCGGTCTACAAGGCGTGGTACCCGCTGACCGGGCGCTGGCTCGGGTTCGAGGAGGCGGAGCTGACAGTCGATCCGGACGGCCGGTTCACCGCCCGGATCCTGGTCGACGGCACCCGCGCCGACGGCGGCCCGCCGCTGGACGTCCTGGACGGCCGCTGGCTGGTCGCCGGCGGGCTGCTGCTCACCGCCGTGGCCGTGCCGCGCCGGTCCTGACCTGCGATACCGCGATTGTTCCGGTTTGCCCGCCCTGAGCCCGGGTAGGGCCCAAAGGGCCTGGACATTTAGCTGTAGGAGGACAGGTCCTGATGGAATCCAGCAAGCCCGCCCAGATCGTCAAGGGTGTCGTCGAAGCCGCCGTCGAGAAGGTCGGCGAGGCGCTGACTCCGGACGTGCCGGGCGCTCCCGGCAGCGCGCCGCCACCGCTGGAGGAGCCGACCACGCCGCACGGCCCGCTGCCGCCGAAGGCCGAGCAGGGCGCGCCGGACACCCGGACCCCGACCGGCGCCGAGACCGGTGTGCCGAAGATCGCCAAGGGGCAGCAGGGCGCGTACCTCACCACCGCGAACGGCGCCCGGCTGCGCGACACCGACCACTCGCTCAAGGCCGGTCCACGCGGCCCGGTCCTGCTCCAGGACCACCACCTGCGGGAGAAGATCACCCACTTCGACCACGAGCGGATCCCGGAGCGGGTGGTGCACGCCCGGGGCGCGGGTGCGCACGGCACGTTCGTCGCCAACGGCGCCGCCGAGAAGGTCACCCGCGCCGGTTTCCTGAAGAAGGGCCGCGAGACGCCGGTCTTCGTCCGCTTCTCCACTGTGCTGGGCTCGCGCGGCTCGGCCGACACGGTCCGCGACACCCGCGGCTTCGCCACCAAGTTCTACACCGACGAGGGCACGTTCGACCTGGTCGGCAACAACATGCCGGTCTTCTTCATCCAGGACGCGATCAAGTTCCCGGACGTCATCCACGCCGGCAAGCCGCACCCGGACCGGGAGATCCCGCAGGCGCAGAGCGCGCACGACACGTTCTGGGACTTCGTCTCGCTGCACACCGAGGCGCAGCACCACACCATCTGGAACATGTCCGACCGGGGCATCCCGCGGTCCTACCGGACCATGGAGGGCTTCGGCGTGCACACGTTCCGCCTGGTCGACGAGGCCGGCGCGACGGTGCTGGCCAAGTTCCACTGGAAGCCGAAGCTCGGCGTGCACTCGCTCACCTGGGAAGAGGCCCAGATGATCGGCGGCATGGACCCGGACTTCCACCGCCGTGACCTGTACGACGCCATCGAGGCCGGCGCGTTCCCCGAGTGGGAGCTGGGCATCCAGGTCTTTCCGGACACCCCGGAGGAGACGTTCGCCGGGATCGACCTGCTCGACCCGACGAAGATCGTGCCGGAGGAGCTGGCGCCGGTGCAGCCGATCGGCACCCTGACCCTCCACAAGACGCCGCGCAACTTCTTCGCCGAGACCGAGCAGGTGGCGTTCCACGTCGGGCACCTGCCGCCCGGCATCGACGTCACGAACGACCCGCTGATGCAGGGCCGCCTCTTCTCGTACGTGGACACGCAGCTCACCCGCCTGGGCGGCCCGAACTTCACCCAGATCCCGATCAACCGGCCGCACGCCGACGTCAACGACATGCTGCGGGACGGCTTCCACCAGCACGCGGTGCACGCCGGGGTGGCGCCGTACCGGCCGAACTCCCTCGACGGCGGCAACCCGTTCCCGGCCGGCGACCGCGAGCACGCGTTCGTGGACACGCCGGTGACGGTGGCCGAGGCGCCGAAGGTGCGGGCCGCACCGGCCTCCTTCGACGACCACTACAGCCAGGTACGCCTGTTCTGGCAGAGCATGTCGCCGGTGGAGAAGGAGCACATCATCCGGGCGTACACGTTCGAGCTGGGCAAGTGCTACCACCAGGCGATCAAGGAACGGCAGCTCCAGTGCCTGGCGAACGTCGACCCGGTGCTGTGCGAGCAGGTGGCGGCCGGCCTGGGCCTGCCCGTGCCGCAGCCCACCGTGCCGCTCGCGGAGGCGCAGCCCAGCCCGGCGCTGTCCCAGGTGGGCCGCCAGTGGCCGGCCGACGGCCGGTTGGTCGGCATCGTGGTCGACGCCCAGGCCGACCTGGGCGACGTGCACGAGGTACGCCGGGAGGTGTCCGCCGCCGGCATGGTGCCGCTGCTGATCGCCGCGCACGGCGGCACCGTCGACGGGCTGCCGGTGCAGCGCACGTTCGCCACCGGCCGCTCGGTCGAGTTCGACGCGGTGCTGCTGGCCGGTGCACCGGCCCCGGCGCCGGACGCGCTGCCGGCCCGCGACGCCAAGGCCGGCGCGCCGGGCTCGGCCACCGTCGACCCGCGGGTGCTGCTGCTGGTCGAGGAGGCGTGGCGGCACGCCAAGGTGATCGGCGCCTGGGGCGCGGGCGCCGAGGTGCTGAACCAGGCCGGTGTCACCGGCACGCCGGGCGTGGTCACCGGTGGTTCCGGCACCGAGGTGCTCGGCGAGGTGCAGCGGCTGATGGCGGCGCACCGGGTCTGGGAGAGGTTCCCGGCCTCGGTCGCCTGATCCCGACATCGCGCGTGGGGCGGTCCCGGACGGGGCCGCCCCACGCTGTGCGTACGCCACCGCTCACTCATCGACGATTGTCGTTGACGCCTTAGTTAATACTCTTTAATATTTGGGCCACCTCGAGGAAGACCCCCATCCGCCCCCGTCCCCGGGAAGGCCCTCGATGCCCAGACCTCACCTCCGGCGGCGCCTCGCCGCCGGTGCGCTCGCGCTGGCCACCACCGCCGCGACGCTCACCCTCGCCCCGACCGCCGCCGAGGCGGTGGTGCTGCCGGGCAACTTCAAGAGCGTCGGCTACATGCCGTCCTGGAGCGGCAACGTCAACACCGTCCAGTACGGCAAGCTCACCCACATCAACTACGCGTTCGTGCTCCCCAACGGCGACGGCAGCCTGCGCCCGGTGGAGAACCCGGGCAAGCTGTCCTCACTCGTCTCGCTCGGGCACGCCGGCAACGTCAAGGTCTCCATCGCCGTCGGCGGCTGGAACGACGGCGACGACTCCGCGTTCGAGGCGCTCGCCGCCAACTCCGGCACGCGCACCGCGTTCGTCAACAACCTGATCGCCTTCGTCAACCAGTACAACCTCGACGGCGTCGACATGGACTGGGAGTACCCCGACCCGGGCGCCTCGGCGAACAACTACACGCTGCTCATGCAGCAGCTCGGCAGCGCCCTGCACAGCCGGGGCAAGCTGCTCACCGCCGCCGTGGTCTCCGAGGGCTACTACGTCGACGGGGTGCCCACCGCCGTCTTCGGCTCGGTGGACTGGCTGAACATCATGGCGTACGACGGCGGCAGCCCGCACGCCGGCTACGACTGGTCGATCGCCAGCGTCAACAGGTGGAAATCGCGCGGCCTGCCCGCCGCCAAGGCGGTGCTCGGCGTGCCCTTCTACAGCCGGCCCGGCTACTACACCTACTCGGCGCTGGTCGGCATGGACCCGGCCAACGCCAACCGGGACTGCACCACAGTCGGCGGCGCGCAGCAGTGCTACAACGGCGTACCGACAGTCAAGCGCAAGACGCAGTGGGCCATGGCGAACGCCGGCGGGATGATGAACTGGGAGCTGTCGCAGGACACCATCGGTTCGACGTCGCTGGTCAGCGCGATCTACGACACCGTCACCGGCGGTGGCACCCCGCCGCCGTCCGGGCGTACCGGGCCGATCACCGGCATCGGCGGCGCCTGCGTGGACGTGGCCGCCGCGAGCACCGCCAACGGCACCGCGATCCAGCTCTACGGCTGCAACGGCACCGCCGCGCAGAGCTGGACCGTCGCCGGCGACGGCACGCTGCGGGCGCTGGGCAAGTGCCTGGACGTGACGAGCGCCGGCACCGCCAACGGCACCAGGATCCAGCTCTGGGACTGCAATGGCACCGGCGCCCAGACCTGGCAGGCCCAGAGCAGCGGCACGCTGCGCAACCCGGCGTCGGGCCGCTGCCTGGACGCCACCGGCAACAGCTCCGCAAACGGCACCCGGTTGCAGATCTGGGACTGCTTCGGCGGCGCCAACCAGGTCTGGCGGCTGCCTGCCTGATCGGGCTTCCCCGCCGGGCTGCCCGGCCCGGCGGGGACCGGCCTCACCAGCGGTTGCGGGCCTCCTCGGCCCAGCCGACCAGGCCGTCCAGATCCACGCGCCCGCCGTCGTCGGTCGCCGCCCAGCCGGTGAAGTGCCCGAAGCACTGATGCGTCTCCCCGGCCAGCACCACCAGATTGGTACGCGCCACCCGCTCGTGGAACGGGTGGAACGTGACGTCCACCCGGTCGCCGGTGATCCGCCACGGCCGCAGCCAGTCGGTACGGTCGTACTCCCAGGTCAGGTCCGCGCCGATCTTGTGCAGCCGCCCGTCGACGAACACCGCGTTCTCGGTCGAGCCGGTGCCGTCGGTCCATTTGCCGCCGAGCTGGATCGACCGGCCCGGCCCGCTGCCGGCCGCCCAGTTCCACCGCACCGCGTACCGCCACTTGCCCCGGCCGTGGTCGAGCGCCGCGTACGACCCCTCCCCCACCGGGTACGCGGTGCCGTCCACGGTGATCGTGCCGTGCACCGGCCGGCCGATGTCCTTGACCGTGTACTGGAACCGGCGGGTGCTCCACGGCACCACCACGCCCAGCGACTCGTGCCCCGGCGGCAGCGGCACGGTCAGGTCCACCTCGACGCCGGGCGCGCTCGCGCGCAGCGTACTGCCGTCCGGGCCCTGGTCCACCGCGACGGTCAGCTTCCCGCCGCGGGCGCGGACCGGTCCGGTGCCGCTGACCGGAGGCAGCACCGTGCCCCGGGCCAGCGGCACCACCGCCTCCGCCGTGGTCTCCCGGCCGGTACGCCGGTCGAGCAGGTAGAGGCTCTGCACCCCGGCGTAGTCCAGCGACGACGCGACAAGGCCGAGGATGTGCGTGGGCGTGACCACGCCCCAGTGCTCCCACCGCTTGGCCCGGCCCCAGCCGCGCAGGTTCGCCCGGTGCAGCGGCCGGCGGCTCCAGCCGACCGCGTCCGGGTTCAGCCGCCCGTCCGGGCGGCACAGGTCGACCGGCTCGGTGATCTCCCGCTCATGCGTCATCGCCGCAGGCTACCGATGACGGCGCGGGCCCGGCGGGCGGCCTCGTCAGCCGTCCCGCCGGGCCGTTACGTCAGCGGCCCTGCTTGGCGCGGCAGATCTCCACCGGCACCGCGGGGGCGCCGTCGACCGGCGCCGGGTCCTCGGGGGTGGGCGCGATGCCGCCGGCCGAGATCCGGTCCAGCGTGGCCAGCCCGGCCGCGTCGACCTGACCGAACACGGTGTAGTTCGGGCGCAGCGCCGAGTCGGCCTGGACCAGGAAGAACTGGCTGCCGTTGGTGTCCGGGCCGGCGTTGGCCATGGCCAGGGTGCCGCGCGCGTACAGCCGGCGTACGCCGGTCGGGTCGGTCGGCGCGGGCGGCAGGTCGGTGGGCAGCTCGTCGCGGTAGCGGTAGCCAGGGCCGCCCTCGCCCGTCCCGGACGGGTCGCCGCACTGGAGGACCGTGAGCGTCGGGTACGCGGTGAGCCGGTGGCAGGGCGTCCGGTCGTAGAAGCGCTTGCGGACCAGGTGCAGGAAGCTCTGCACGGTGCAGGGCGCCTGCTCGCGGTCCAGCGTCAGCCCGATCGGCCCCTGGTTGGTGCGCAGCGTGACCCGCACGGTGCCGCGTTCCGGCGTGCGGCGCGGGTCCGGCGGCAGCGGCACCGGACGGGCGGCCGGCTCGTCCGGCGTGGGCGTGTACGCGCACGGCCCCTTCGTGGGCGCCGGGTCGGCGGCGGGTGCCGCGGTCGCGGCGACACCCGCGGCGGCGACGATCGTCGCGGCGGCCAGGCTCACGCCGGCGAGGCGGGCCAGCAGGGGTAAGGCGGCGTGCGTTCGGGTTTCGCTCGACACGGTGGTCCTCCCTGGACTCGTGGTACCAGAACGACCGGAGTCTATGGATCGGGTGGGGTGATGTCGACGCGGGCGCTCGGCGGGTCGAAAGTCGGTTGCCGCCCCCGGGCCGCCTCGGCGAGGCTGAGCGGCATGACGTTCTGACGGATCGCACCCCAGCCCGCAGGCCCCTTCCGCGCCGCCTGCCGTTCCCGCTTCTCCTTTCCGCAGAAACGAGCGTCCGTGTCCGCGTACCCCTCCGGGCGGGCCGTCGTGCCCGCCACCGTCTCCGTCTTCTCCTCCCCCGGCAGCTGGATCGAGTCCGCCGCGCTCGACCAGTGCCGTCAGGTCGCCGCCCTGGACGGCATGGCGCACGTCGCCGCCATGCCCGACCTGCACCCCGGCAAGGGCGCCCCGATCGGCGCCGCCATGTCCTCGACAGTGCTCTACCCGTTCCTCGTCGGCTCCGACATCGGATGCGGCATCGCGGTCTTCCCGATCGCGCTGCGCCGGGTCGTACCCGAGCGGCTCGCGGCCCGGTTCCCCGACCTGGACCGGGCGCTCGACCCGGACCGGGACGCCGACGACCCGGCCTGGTCGGTGCTCGACGGCGACGTGCCGGCCGGTCACCTCGACGGCCTCGGCACCGTCGGGCGCGGCAACCACTTCGTCGAGCTGGCCCGCGTCGGGCCGATCCTCGCGGCGGAGCACGCCACGCGGCTCGGACTGGACGCCGGTGACCTGGTGCTCGTGGTGCACTCCGGGTCGCGCGGGCTGGGCGAACGGATCCTGCGCGAGCACACCGAGACGCACGGCGCCGGTCCCGCGCCCGACCCGGACACCTACCTGGCCCGGCACGACGCGGCCGTGCGGTGGGGCTCGCTCAACCGGCGGCTGCTGGCCGCGCGGGTCGCGTACGCGCTCGGCGCCGAACCCACCGAGCCGGTCGTCGACCAGTGCCACAACCTGGTCGAGATCCGCGACGGGCGCTACCTGCACCGCAAGGGCGCGGCGCCGGGCGACGGCCGGGACGTGCTGATCGCCGGCACCCGTGGCACGCCCTCCTACCTGGTGGCCGCGCACGCCGGGCCGGACGCCGGCTACTCGGTGGCGCACGGCGCCGGACGCAAGATGTCCCGCGCCGACGCGCTGCGCCGGGGCCGGGCCAAGCACACCGTCGAGGAACTGCGGCGTACACCGGTCGGCTCGATCGTGGTGTGCGGCGACCGGCAACTGCTGTTCGAGGAGGCGCCCACCGCGTACAAGCGCATCGAGCAGGTCATCGGCGACCTGGTGGCGCACGACCTCGCCACTCCGGTCACCACCACGGTTCCGCTGGTCACCTACAAGACGCCGGACGTGGGCCGCCGCGACGAGCGCCGCAAGGGCCGCCGGTGACCGAGCTGCTGCTGTCCGCCGGGCGCGGACCCGCCGAGTGCGCGTGGGCGCTGGCCCGGCTGCTGTCCCGCCTGGAGGGCGAGGCGGCCCGGCGGGGCCTGCGTACCGCAAGGGTCGAGACGGTGCCCGGCGACCGGGCCGGCACCTACCGGTCGGTGCTGGTCCGGATCACCGGCGCCGGGGCGGAGGCGTTCGCGGCCGGATGGACCGGCACGCTCTGCTGGCAGGCGCCCAGCCCCTACCGGACGGGCCACGGCCGGAAGAACTGGTACGTCACCGCGCGGACGTGCCGGACCGACGTGGCGGTCACGCCGTTCCACGAGGCGGACGTCGAGTTCGTGCCGTGCCGCACCGGCGGGCCGGGCGGCCAGCACCGCAACAAGGCCAGCACCGCCGTCCGGGCCACCCACCGCCCGTCCGGCCGGACCGTGGTGGTGGACACCGAACGGCACCTGCACCTCAACCGCCGGATCGCGGTCGAGCTGCTGCGGCAGCGGATCGCCGCCGACGACGAGGCGGCCCGGCGCGCGGGCGTCGACGCCCGCTGGCGGGTCCACGACGAGCTCGTCCGCGGCGACCCGGTACGTGTGGAACGGCCCTGACCCGGCCCGGTCCGCCACAGGTGCCGCCCCCGGCTACCGTGGTCGCGGCGACCGGGCGGCCACGGCCCGCCGCCACGCGAGCGCGAGGAGGACGGATGCGACGGAGAGGGACCGGTCCGGTAGCGACAGCCCCGGTGTCCGCCGGGCTCGGCTGCCTCGCGCGGTATGTCACCCGGACGTGGAACCGGGAGGCGGCGCTGTGCGGCGCCTCGACGAGCCGGCCCTGCCGGTGACCGGGATGCGCCTGCACGTGGGGTGTGCCATGTGGACGCACAAGTCCTGGTCCGGCCGCTTCCTGCCGCACCCGCTGCCCGCACACGAACGGCTGCGCGCGTACGCCGGATGGTGCGACGCCGTGGAAGGAAACACCACGTTCTACGCCACCCCGGCCCGCCAGACGGTGGCGTCCTGGGCCGACCAGACCGAGCCCGGCTTCCGTTTCCTGCCGAAACTGCCGAAGGCGGTGACGCACGAGCACCGGCTCACCGGCGGCGAGGCCGAACTGCGGGCGTTCCTGCACGCGATGGAGCCGCTCGGCCCCCGCGCGGACGCGCTCTGGATCCAGTTGCCCGGCTCGTTCGGCCCCGGTGACGTGCCCGACCTCGACCGGTTCCTGCGCACGCTGCCCACCACCCACAGGTACGCCGTCGAAGTCCGTCACCCGGCCTTCTTCACCGAGCCCGGTGCGGTACGCGCGCTGGAGACCACGCTGCACCGGGCCGGCGCCGAGTGGATCCCGTTCGACACCACGGCGTTCTTCCGCACGCCACCGACGAGCGACGCCGAGCGGGAGGCGTGGACGCGCAAGCCGCGCCTGCCGCTGCGTACCCGGGCGCTGACCGACCGCCCGATCGTGCGCTACCTGGGCCGTGACGACCCGGCCCGCACGGTCGAGGGCTGGCAGCCGTGGCTGGACGTGGTCACCGGCTGGCTGCGGGAGGGCCGCTCGCCGACCGTGTTCGTGCACACGCCCGACAACGCGGACGCGCCCGAGCTGGCCCGCCGCTTCCACGACCAGGTCCGCGAGCGGGTGCCCGGGCTCGCGCCACTGCCCGAGCCGGAGCCGGTCGGCCCGGCCACGCTGTTCTGAGCGCCGGCGTGGGACCGCCTGGGCGGCCCGGCTTCGCGTGCCCGGCCGCGCAGACCCGGACCTCAGCCCGGCCGGCCGCCCTCCGGTGGGGGCAGGCGGTCGTCGTACGCGCCGGACCGTCCCGCGTACCGCTCGCCGCGCAGGAACGGCAGCGGGTTCGGGGTGCAGCCGTGCAGGCCGAGCGTCTGCTGCTGCATCACCGGAGCCGGACGTCCCCGCCCCGGGCAGCGCTCGTGCCCGTCACCAAGGCGATGGCCGACCTCGTGGTTGACCACGTATCGGCGATACGCGGCGAGGTCGCTACCGTAGGCGGGCGCGCCGCGCACCCAGCGGGCCACGTTCACCACCACCCGGTCCCCGTTACGGCAGGACGTGTACCGGTCCGGACCGTCCCCGCACAGGTCGTCGCGCGTACCGGGGGTGGCGAGGTAGACGGTGAAGTCGGCCGGCCCACGGGCACCGACGCGGCGCAGGGCGATCCGACCGTCGGTCGTCCAGCCACCCGGTCCGGCGAGGATGCCGGTGACCTGCGCCCCGAAGTCGGCCGCTGGCAGACCGGTGATGTCGCGTTCCACAGCCACCCGGTAGCGCAGCAGCCGGCCCGTACCCCCTGTGGTGGCCGGCTCGGCGGCGGCGAACCGCCACCGGTTGCCGCCCTCGGCGGGATAGCCGATCGGCGCGGGCCGGGGCCGGACGGGCGCCGCCGCCGACGCGGCCGGCCCGGCGGCCGACGGGCCGGACGGCCCGGGCGGCGCGCCTGTGGGCTGGTCGGCTACGGCGGGTGTGCAGCCGGCCAGCGCCACCGCCAGCGCGATCACCGCCGCGCCGCCGCGTGTCCGGTCCACGGTCCTGGTCATCTCGTCTCCCCTCGGCGCCCGGTCGGGGGCACGGGGATGAGGACGGGTGACCCGTCGCGGAAGTTGGTCCGGCGGGGACTCAACCTTTTCCGCCTCCCGCACGTCCCTACCGGGGTGAGAGGTGCAGAGGACCGGCATGGCCCGGGGTGACGCGGAGTTCGTCGAGTTCGCGCGGGCGTCCTCGGCGCGGCTGACGCACGCCGCGTACCTCATGACCGGCAACCACCACCACGCCGAGGACGCCGCCCAGACCGCGCTGGTGCGCACGTACGCGTCCTGGTCCCGGATCCGCAACGGCGACCCGTACGGCTACGCCCGCTCGGTGCTGGTGAACCACCTCGTCGACACCTGGCGGCGGCCGATCCGCGAGTACCCGAGCGACGACCTGCCGGAACGCCACGGCGGCGACATGGCCGAGGAGGTGGCGACCCGGCGGTGGCTGGTCACCGCGCTCGGCACGCTCACCGCGCGCGAACGCGCCGTCGTCGTCCTGCGTCACTACTTCGACCTGCCGGAGGCCCAGGTGGCCCGCGAACTCGACGTGTCGGTCGGCACCGTCAAGAGCACCTCGTCGCGGGCGCTGGAGAAGCTGCGTACCGCAGGTCTGTCCGCGCCCCGACCGCAGGAGACGTGCCGGTGACCGAGATGGACGAGCTGCGCCGCGCGATGCGGGCGACCGAACGGGCCGACGGCCTGGACATCGCGGACATCATGCGCCGGGGACGCCGGCTGCGCCGGCGCCGGCGGATCGGCACCGGGGTCGCGGCGGCGGTGACGACGATCGCGGTGGCGGTCGGTGTCAACGCCGTGGCGACGCGGCCCGGCCCGCCGGACCTCCCGCCCGGGGAGCCGGTCGCCACCGCGTCCGCCGCCACTCCCCCGCCCACGCCGACCGCCGCGCCGGCCCCGACCGAGTCGCCGCTGCGGCCGCTCGGGACCGTCGTGGACAGCGGCATCCGGTACGGCGCCGACGCGCGCGTGTTCTTCATGGTCCCGGTCGACGTGCCGGAGCTGCCGCGCGTGACGATCGGCCTGGTCGCCGGACGGCGCGCGCCGGACGGCCGCCTGACCTCCGACTTCCTGGTCAACGACGTGTCCGGCAGCGACCGCCGGCCGGGCTTCCACGAGATCGGGTACGACCAGCAGCGGGTGCCCACGGACGCGTCGATCCCCACGTTCGGCTACTTCGTCGGCCCGGCGGCCCGCATCGTCGGGACTGTCGACGGCCGGCAGGTCGAGGCGAAGCTGGTCCGCTGGAGCGAGGACCCCCAGGTGGTGATCTTCTGGTTCGACCCGAAGACCCTCACCCCGGGCACCCCCCTGGACGGCATCACCGCCCGCACCGCCCAGGGCCGCCGCCTGTAGCCACTCCCGTCCCCCTCCCCCCTGTGCCCGGTGATCAAGGAGTTTGCGGGCGGACATCGCCCTGCTGAGGACACAAACTCCTTGATCACCGGCGTGAGGGGGGCCAGTCGCAGGGCCGACCACGCCCCGGACTCCTCGATTCGCCGAGCCGAGCCGCCCGGCACGCCTGACCGGCCCGCAGATCTTGGTACGAAACGGCCTCTATGAGGGCACTTTCGTACCAAGATCCACGGATGCTCTCAGAATGCAGACCGAAACTTCCACCAGATGAGATAGACGGCTGGCCCGGCCCCTCGTCGGCGATCTTGCACTTTCGGCCCGGGCAGATGGGACATCTGCGACATCGACAAGGCCGCAAGTGCAAGATCGCGGGGATCGGGTGTGGGTGGGAGGGCGAGCGAGGGTGGGGCGGGAGGTGGGGCGGGTGGAGGTGTGAGGATCGGGGGTATGCGTGCGGTGGTGTTCGAGCGGTTCGGGGTGCGGCCGGAGGTCCGGGAGGTGGACGACCCGGCGCCGGCGCCGGACGGTGTGGTCGTCCGGGTCGGCGCTACCGGACTGTGCCGCAGCGACTGGCACGGCTGGCAGGGCCACGACCCGGACATCCGCGTGCCGCACGTACCGGGGCACGAGTTCGCCGGTGTCGTCGTGGCCGCAGGGGCGGACGTCCGTGGGTGGCGGCCCGGCGACCGGGTGACCGCGCCGTTCGTCTGCGCGTGCGGGCGGTGCCCGTCCTGCCTGGCCGGCGACCAGCAGGTGTGCGAGCGGCAGACCCAGCCGGGCTTCACCGGCTGGGGCTCGTTCGCCGAGCTGGTCGCGGTACGGCACGCCGACGTCAACCTGGTCCGGCTGCCGGACGAGCTGGACGAGGCGGCGGCCGCCGCGCTCGGCTGCCGCTTCGCCACCGCGTTCCGGGCCGTCGTCGCGCAGGGCCGGGTGGCGGCGGGCGAGTGGGTGGCGGTGCACGGCTGCGGCGGCGTCGGCCTGTCCGCGGTGATGGTCGCGGCGGCGAGCGGGGCGCGGGTGGTGGCGGTGGACGTGTCGTCCGGCGCGCTGGAGCTGGCCCGCCGCAGCGGCGCCGCGGTCTGCGTGGACGCGAGCGCCCTCGGCGGTCCCGGCGAGGTGGCCGCCGCGATCCGGGAGGCCACCGGCGGGGGTGCCCACCTGTCGCTGGACGCGCTCGGCAGTCACGCCACCTGCGTGGCGTCGATCGAGGGCCTGCGCCGGCGCGGCCGGCACGTGCAGGTCGGGCTGCTGCCCGCCGCGCAGGGCCGGCCCGCGCTGCCGATGGACCTGGTGATCGCGTACGAGCTGGAGCTGCGCGGCAGCCACGGCATGCCGGCGCACGCGTACCCGGAGATGTTGCGGCTGGTCACCGCCGGGGTGCTGCGCCCGGCCGAGCTGGTCACCCGCACCATCGACCTGGACGCCGCGCCTGACGCGCTGGCCACGATGGACCGGCCGGCCACCGCCGGGATGTGCCTGATCCGGCCCTGAGACGGGCACGGGCCGGCCCGCGCCGGGAGACCCGGCGCGGACCGGCCCGCGAGGCCGTCCGGTCAGTCGGTGACGGTCACCGTGACGGTGCGGGGCGGCTGCTGGTACTGCCCCCTGTTGTCCATGCCGCGGATCGTCACCGTGTACGTGCCGGCCGGGATCACCGGCGACGTGTACGCGAAGTTCGACCCCGGCGAGCCCGGGCTGGTGAGGAACGTGGCGATCCACGGCCAGCTGGTCGGCGCGCCCGCCCGGCCGAACGTGCCGGCCGAGTTCATGCCCTGCCCGGCGCTGTTGCCGATCTGCACCTCGACCTTCTGCATCCCGCCGTCGTCCACGGCGCGGCCGGTGACCACGATCCGGCCACCGGTGTACGCCTGACCCTCGACCGGCGTGATGCTCGGCTCCAGCATCGGGTCGGTGTCACCCGGGTAGACCAGGTAACGGGCGGTCGCGCCGCTCGTCGAGTTGTCCTGCTGACCGGCGGTGTCCACGGCCCACGCCTCGACGCTGTACGTGCCGCGCGTGGGCAGGTCGATCGAGAGCGTGAACGCGGTGCTGGTCGCGCCGGGCGCGGCGAGCGTCGCGTCGACCGTGGCGAACGCGGCAGCCATCGTGCCGTTCGGCTGCACGTAACGGCCGGTGTCCAGGTCACGCAGCGCGATCCGGACCGCCCGCACACCCTTGTCGTCGGTCGCCGTGCCGGACAGGTCCAGGTGCAGCTGGTCGATGTCCTGGTTGGTGCCGGTGAAGCCGAGCAGCCCGTTCGGGAAGGCGTCGCCCGGCACCTGGGCGGTGACGGTGAGCCGGCCCATGTTGGTGCTGGACGTGGTCAGGCCGAGCCTGTCGGTCGCCCGTACCCGGAAGTCGTAGACGCCCGGGGTGAGCGGCACCGTGGTGAACGACCAGTCGAACGTCGCGGCGTCGAGGTTGGTCGGGGAGATCCGGTGGTAACCGGCGACCGAGTCGGCGCCCCACGTACCGTCGCTGGCGAGCGCCTCGCGGGTGGTGTTGTTGCGCAGGTAGATCTCGACCGACTTGAGCGCGTCGTCGTCGCTCGCCGTACCGGCGAACGTGACGGTGCCGCCGGGCGCGACGGTGAACGGCACGGCGTTGCCCGGCGGCGTCATCGCCACCGGCGAGGTGATCGCCACCGTCGGCGGTACGCCGTTCGCCGAGACGGTCCAGTCGCGGGTGTCGCCGCGCAGGTCGCTCTGCCCGGTCGTGTCGACGGCGGTGGCGGTCATCTTCCACTGTCCCTCGGTGGGCAGCGTGACCTCGTACTGCCAGGTGGTGGACGTCGCGCCGATCACGTCCGGCTCGCCGCGGAAGGTGTTGTAGACGGCGGCGACGGTCCCGTCGTCCTGCAGGTACCGGTTGTCCGGGGTGCGGAACGAGTAGATCAGCGAGTTGACGCCCTTGTCGTCGGTGGCGGTGCCGGAGGCCACGAACGTCTGCGTGGCGACCAGGCCGGCCGACGGCGAGCTGATCCGGGTCGTCGGCGGCAGGTCGTCGAAGCGGAACGCCTCGATCTTCTTGACCGCCTTGGTGGTGTCGCCGGCCCCGTTGCGGTCGAACGTCTTGGCCTGCAACTGGTAGACCCCCGCGGGCAGCGTCACCGGCAGGCTCCACGTGGTGGAGGTGGCGTTCGGCGCGGCGACGGTGGTGTTGATCGCCTTGAACGCGCCCCAGGTGGTCAGGTCGGCCTGGAGGTACTTGCCGCTGTTGCGGTCCTGGATCTCCAGCTGGACCCGGGCGACGCCGGCCGGGGCGAGCGCCTGGCCGCTGATCGTGAACGACTCGCCCGCAGGCTTCACCGCGCCCTCGATCGGCGTGGTGATGGTGGTGTCCAGCGCCGCCGGCTTGGGCTCCTTGGAGAGGTCGAAGAAGGCCACCCGACCGGTGGTCTTGCCGCCCTTGACGTTGCCGTCGCCGCCGACGAGCAGGCCGCGCGAGGTGGCGAGCATCGCCTTCTCGCCCTCGTACGAGTTGGAACCGGGGTTCCACTCCAGCGCGGTGCCGGTGAGCGGGTCGAGCGCGCCGAGGTGGTCGCGGCGGACCACCTGGTCACCGAGGCCGTAGCCGCTGAGCCCCTGGCCGGTGCCGTAGCCGACGTTGTCCAGGCCCGGCCACGGCACGTTCGACGTGGGCGACTCCTGCCAGCTGAAGTGGCCGCCGACGTAGACGGCGGTGTCGGTGATCGCGACCGAGTAGATGCTGTCGAAGTGCCGGGAGATCCAGAGCGGCTCGACGTTGTCGTTTCCGGTCAGCGGGTACGCGATGGCGGTGTCGTTGATCGGCGGGCGGTCGCCGCCGGAGCCGCTGGTGACCACGAAGTACGAGTCGTCCGGCGCGATGTCACCGGCGAAGACGCGCTGGATGCCGCCGACGAAGGAGAGGTTGTCCTCCCACAGCCGGGTACGCCACGGCAGCAGCGCCTTGCTCGCCGTACCGATGAGCGCCACGCCGTAGCGGTCCTGGCCGGCGATCTGGCGGCCGGTGTGCACGACCAGCAGCTTGCTGCGGTCGTGGGTGAGCTTGAGCTGCTGCACGGTGAGCATGCCGCCGACGCCGATGCCGCCGGTGAGCGGCAGGTTGAAGCCGGTGTCGACGGCGCCCGTGGTGGGGTTGAGCGCGGCCAGGCCGCTGCGGCTGACCCCGTTGACGGTGGCGAACTGACCGCCGACGTAGACCGCGTTGCCGCTGACCGCGAGCGCTGTGGCCCGCGCGTTGGCGGTGGCGGTGAACGCGGCGATCGGCGCGCCGGTGGTCGGGTTCAGCCGGGCGATCTTGCGCTTGGTGACGCCGTTGATGGTGTTGAACGCGCCGGCGATGTAGAGCGACGAGCCGTCCGGCGACGCCTCCACCGCGGCGACCGCGCCGTCGATGACCGGCTTGAACCCGGTGTCCACCTTGCCGGTGTCCAGGTTGTACGACGCCAGAGACCGCTGCGTGATCGCGGACCCGCCGACGTTCGCGATCGAGGTGAACGTGCCGGCGATGAAGACGCGGTTGCCGATCACCTCGATGTCGGTGATCTCGCCGTTGGTGATCCGCGGCGTGTCGGTGCGGGGCGTGGCCGGCATCAGCCGGGTGTCCCCGGGGGTGACCAGCGCACGGGTCGCGGTGGTACGCGCGGCGCCGAGCGCGGCGCTGCTCCCCGTCGCCTGTGCGCCGGTGTGGCCGGCCACGCCGGCGTCCCGCACGGTGACGGTGGCGGCGAGCGCCGGCACTCCCGCCACCACGACCGCGCCGGCGGCGAGCACCGCCACCGCGCGAAGCCAAACTCGCATCGAGACAACTCTCCCTGTCCGCCGGGACGGCCCCCTCGGGTGATTCCCGAGTCCCCTCCGTCCGCGTGCCGGACGCCACCGTAGGAGGCAAATACTTCTCGCGATATGTGCCGCACCGGTAATCGACCGGTCGCCATCAATTCCGGCCACACCGGCAGGGCGCCTCCACCGATCGGGTCACCGGCTGTCACCGTCCGGCCGCGCGTGCCGTCCGGTCCGTGAAGTGCGCTTTCCCGCAGCGGACCCAGGGTGGGTCAGTCGCCCCGTACCCGGGGGTGGCGGTGGTCGGTCAGCCGCAGGCCGACGCCGCGTACCGCCGCGATGGTGACGCCGGTGCCCAGCTCGTCGAGCTTGCGGCGCAACCGCTTCACCAGGGACTGCACGTCGGCCCGGCCGTGCGTCGGCGCGTCGTGCCAGACCGCGTGGTGCAGTTCCGCGTAGCTCCACACCCGTACCGGCTCGACGGTCAGGCAGGTCAGCAGGTCACGCTCCAGCCGGGTCAGGGCGGTCTCCCGGTCGCCCCACCGGGCGGTCGACCGGGCCGCGTCGATGACCAGCGCGCCGTCCGGCGCGGGCTTGTCCCGGGGTACGGGCGCAGCCGGCGCGACGGCCGGTGCGGGCGCGCGCGCCGAGGCCGGCGCATCCGTGATCAACTCGCGCAGCTCGTCCAGATCGGCGACCATCAGAAGGGGCGCGACGCCGTCCAGCAACTCGGTCAGCCGCAGCCGTTCGGCCGGGGACGACGTCACCCCGATGACGAGCGAGAAGGGGCGCTCCGACGGGTCGGTGCCGGAGTTCGCCGCGTTCGTGCCGTCAGTCGTCACCGCGCCCCACCGTGACAAAAACTGTCAACAGGCCGCTCGATCCGGGGGCCTGTTGGTGACATGTTGCTCACGTACGGTCATTGATCGTTCCTTACTGTCGATCATAGTGTCCACTCAGGCGTCCGGCGCAGACCCGCACGGCGCCTAGGGGGCCTGGGGGGTTCTTTTCACACCGGTGTCGTAGTCGGGAGAGCACGTCTCCTGGCCCTTCTGCCATGGCTCGATCATCAGCGGGTCATCGGAACAGGAGGCAGCACCGATGCTGAGACGTCCACACAGATGGGGCCCGGCCCGGCGGCTGGTGAGCGCGGGCGCCGCCCTGGTGCTCGCCGCCACCGCGCTGGCCGCGACCGGTACGGCGGCGCAGGCCGAGACGGGCGCGGGCGCGTCGGCCGGCGACAAGATCCGTCCCGAACTCACCCGTCAGCTCCTGGGCAAGAGCGAGGGCGACTTCTGGATCCACTTCGGGGCCAAGGCGGACCTGAGCAAGGCCGCCGCGATCAAGGACTGGAACGAGCGCGGCGCCGCCGTCGCGGCGGCGCTGAAGAAGACCGCCGCCGACAGCCAGTCGAAGATCCGGGCCGAGCTGGACCGCTCCGGCACGAAGTACCAGACCTTCTGGGCGACGAACGCCATCAAGGTCACCGACGGCTCGCTGACCATGGCGCAGAACTTCGCCGCCCACTCCGAGGTGGACGGCCTGTACGCGCCGGTGGAGTACAAGCTGCCGGAGACCACCAAGGGCACCGACGAGAAGTCGGCGAACGCCCTGGAGTGGGGCATCGCCAACATCAACGCCGACGACGTCTGGTCCCAGTACGGCGTCAAGGGCGCCGGGATCACCGTGGCGAGCATCGACAGCGGCGTCCAGTTCGACCACCCGGCGCTGGTGAACGCCTACCGCGGCAACAACGGTGACGGCACCTTCGACCACGACTACAACTGGTTCGACGCCGCGGGCGAGTGCGCCACCGCGCCGTGCGACACCGACGGCCACGGCACACACACCATGGGCACCATGGCCGGCGCCGACGGGGCCAACCAGATCGGTGTCGCCCCCGAGGTCAAGTGGATCGCCGCGAACGGGTGCTGCCCGTCCGACGCCGCGCTGATCTCCTCCGGGCAGTGGATGCTGGAGCCCACCGACCTCGACGGGCAGAACCCGGACGCCAGCAAGCGGCCGAACATCATCAACAACTCGTGGGGCACCACGGCGCCGTCGAACGAGCCGTTCATGGAGGACGTCACCGACGCGTGGACCGCCTCCGGCATCTTCGGCGTCTGGTCCAACGGCAACAACGGCCCGTCCTGCCAGACCAGCGGCTCACCGGGCAGCCTGGCCAGCAACTACTCGGCCGGCGCGTACGACATCAACAACAACATCGCCAGCTTCTCGTCCCGGGGCACCGGGCAGAACGGCGAGATCAAGCCGAACATCTCGGCGCCGGGTGTGAACGTGCGCTCCAGCGTGCCGACCAACTCGTACGCCAGCATCAGCGGCACCTCGATGGCGGCGCCGCACCTGGCCGGTGCGATCGCGCTGCTCTGGTCGGCGGCGCCCACCCTGGTCGGCGACGTCACGGCGACCCGCGCGCTGCTGAACGACACCGCGATCGACAAGGGCGACGCCCAGTGCGGCGGCACCACCGACGACAACAACGTCTACGGTGAGGGCCGCCTGGACGCGCTCGCGCTGCTCGCCGCCGCCCCGATCGGCGACAACGGCACGCTGGCCGGGAAGGTCACCGACGCCGCCACCGGCGCCGGGATCGCCGGCGCGACCGTCACCCTGACCGGCCCGGCGGACCGCACGCTGACCACCGGCGCGGACGGGACGTACTCCTCGCTCCTGCCGGCCGGCGACTACCAGGTGGTCGTCTCCGCGTTCGGGTACGCGACCCGCACCCTGTCGGCGACGATCACCGCGAACACGACGACCACGCTCGACGTGGCGCTCACCGCGGTACCCAGCGTCACGGTCAGCGGGCAGGTCACCGACGGGTCCGGGCACGGCTGGCCGCTGTACGCGAAGGTGAGCGTCGAGGGCACGCCGATCTCCGACTACACCACGCCGACGACCGGCCGCTACAGCCTGTCGCTGCCGTCCGGTGCCACGTACCGGCTCACCGTCGAGCCGCAGTACGCCGGCTACCTGACCACCACCAAGGAGGTCACCGTCGGCACGGGCAACGTGGCCGCCAACATCGCGGTGCAGGCGAACCCGGAGGCGTGCACGACCGCCCCCGGCTACACCGTCAGCTCCGACGGCGAGTACGAGACGTTCGACGGCACCGGTGTCCCGGACGGCTGGAGCGTGGTGGACAACGCCGGCACCGGCCAGGTCTGGGAGTTCACCGACGCCGGTGAGCGCGGCAACCTGACCGGCGGCAGCGGCAACTTCGCCATCATCGACAGCGACAACTACGGCAGCGGCGGACGGCAGGACACGTCACTGGTCAGCCCGGTGGTCGACCTGACCGGCGTGACCACGCCGGTGATCCGCTTCAACCAGGACTACAACTGGCTCAACAGCGACCGCGCGGACGTCGACCTGAGCCTGGACGGCGGCACCACGTGGAGCAACGTGCTCCGGCAGGCCGCCGACGTGCGCGGCCCGCGGGTGACCGAGGTGCCGATCCCGCAGGCGGCCGACCAGTCGCAGGTGCGGGTGCGCTTCCACTACTACGAGGCGAGCTGGGAATGGTGGTGGCAGGTCGACAACGTCCTCATCGGCAGCAAGCTCGTCTGCAAGCCGGTCACGGGCGGCCTGGTGCTCGGCCACGTCCGCGACAAGAACGACAACAGCTACGTCAACGGCGCCACGGTGACCAGCAAGGACCGCCCGGCGGAGAAGGCCACCACGGTCGCCACGCCCGATGACACCGAGCTGCCCGACGGCTTCTACTGGATGTTCTCGTCGCTGACCGGGACGCACCCGTTCACCGCCGGCGCCGGCAACTACGTGAGCCAGACCAAGCAGGTGGCGGTCGAGGAGGACTGGGCCACCGCGGCCAACTTCCAGCTCGCCGCCGGCCGGCTGTCGGTGAAGCCGACCTCGATCACCGGCACGGTCCGGATGCCCAGTGGGAAGGTCAGCAAGACCTTCACCGTCACGAACACCGGCGGGGCCCCGGTCACCGCCGAGTTCAGTGAGCGCGACGGCGGGTTCGTACTGCAACGGGCCGACGGCTCCCGGCTGTCCGAGCAGGCCCTGCTCGGCTCCACCGGCGCGCCGGCGCAGCGGCTGACCGCCGCCACGTCGTTCGCGGCCCGCTCGTCGGGCAAGTCGTCGACCGCGATCGCCGCCGCCGCACCGCAGGCGGACCCCTGGACCACCATCCCGGGCTACCCGGCGAACGTGATGGACAACCGGGTCGTCAACGTCGACGGCACCGTCTACTCCATCGCCGGTGGCGACGGCACCGCGTCGAGCGCCAAGAACTACCGGTACGACCCGATCACCCAGACGTGGACCGGCATCGCCGACCTGCCCGGCGCGCGTAACGCCATGACGGTCGGCGTGCTCGACGGCAAGATCATCGCCACCGGCGGCTGGGGTGCCGCCGGACCGGACGCCGCAACCTTCTCGTACGACCCGGCGGCGAACACCTGGACCCGCAAGGCCGACAACCCGGCGCCGCGGGCGGCGGCCGGCCAGGCGGTAGCGGGCGGCAAGCTGTACGCGATCGGCGGCTGCACCACCGCGAGCTGCACGCCGATGGCCAACTCGGTGGTCCGGTACGACCCGGGCGCCGACGCCTGGGAGACGCTGCCGGCGTACCCGAAGTCGGTGGCGTTCCTGTCCTGCGGCGGGATCGGCGGCACCGTCTACTGCACCGGCGGCAACGACGGCACCACGTCGCAGAAGGCCGGTTACGCCTTCGACCCGGGCGCAGGCGCGTGGACCGCCATCCCGGACGCGCCGGCCGACAGCTGGGCCGCCTCGTACGCGGTCGCAGGGGGCAAGCTGCTGGTGGTCGGCGGATCGCAGGGCGGCGCCATCACCAACGCCGGCTTCGCGTTCGACCCGGCGACCAACTCGTGGGCCAACCTGCCCAACGCCAACGCCCCCCGCTACCGGGGTGGCGCGGCCTGCGGGTTCTACAAGATCGGTGGTTCGTCGGGCGGCTTCACGGCCACCAAGGACAGCGAGGTCCTGCCCGGCTTCGGCGAGTGCGCCGAAGGTGCCGCCGACGTGAGCTGGCTGACCGTCGACACGTCGAAGGTCACGCTGGCGCCGGGTGAGAAGGTCACCGTGACGGTCGGCATGACCGCGAACGTCGACCAGCCCGGCACGTACTCCGCATCAGTGGTGATCAAGGAGAACACGCCGTACACGGTGGAGCCGGTGGCGGTGACGATGATCGCGCAGCCGCCGACCACCTGGGGCAAGCTGTCCGGCACGGTCTCCGGCAAGAGCTGCCAGGGCGCCACCGCGCCGCTGGCGGGCGTGACCGTGCAGGTGGACTCCTGGGCGAACTCGTACACCTTCACCACCGACGCCCAGGGCCGGTACGCCTACTGGATGGACCGGCGCAACAACCCGCTGACGCTGATCGTCGCGAAGGACGGCTGGAAGCCCCAGACGCGCCAGACGAAGATCAACAGCAGCACACCCACGGTGGAGGACTTCACCCTCTCCCCCACCCGCTGCTGACCTCAGCACCGACGAGGACGGCCCGCCCGGCACACACCGGGCGGGCCGTCCCACTCCTGTCCCGGCCCCGGCGAGATCTTGGTACCGAACGGCCCTCACATGGGCCCTTTCGTACCAAGATCTCCACCACTCCCACCATGCAGAACGCCAATCTCGCGTAACGGGAGTCGCTCGACGCAGCCAACGGCCGAACGAGGATCCCCGCCCGCCGCCACCCCACAAGCCCCGGCGATCTTGCATTTGCGGCCCTGGCGAAGTGCGCCAAAGGGACACCCCCGGGGACCAAAAGTGCAAGATCGCCGGGCGGGCCGGGGTGGGGGGTGGGTGGGGAGTGTCAGGGGGTGAGGCGGAACCCTACGCCTCTCACCGCGTGGATCGTGGCGGGGGCGTCGAGGCGGCCCAGCTTGCGGCGGAGGCGGCGGACCACCGAGTGCATGTCGGAGCGCCGTCCGAGATGGTCGTTGCCCCAGACGGCGCGGTGCAGCCGGGCGTACGTCCACACCTGGCCGGGCGTACCGGTCAGGCAGACGATCAGGTCGTGCTCCAGGGGCGTCAGCCCGATCTCCCGCTCCCGCCAGCGCAGCACCCGCCGGTCGGAGTCGACTGCCAGTTCCCGCCGGGGTGGCTCGGCCGGCGTCTCGTCAGCCGCGGGCGGTTGCGGCGCCGGGGCCAGCGCGGGCCGGCGGACCAGGTCGAGGAAACGGCGGGCCTGATGGGCGCTGGACACGATCAGGAACGACTCGGTGCCGCCGAGCAGTTGGGCGAGCTGCCGGCGCTCGGCCGACGAGGACGCGATGCCGATGACCAAGGACGGGAGCCCTGTCATCCGTTCCCACCTTTCCGGCAGGCCGAACCACGACGCCGGGCGGCCGCCAGGCACGACGTTGCGGAGGCACCTGGCTTGCGGAGTTCGACCCGAGGGGTGCGGGAGCTGCGGTTTCGTGAGGCTTCGGGGTGAACTACCGGGATCATATAGCCGGGCACCGATGATTGGTATAGCAGTTAACGTCGATGTAACTGCGTGCAACAAGGTGTTCGAGGCAATGTGCGCCGGGCCGTGTCCGGCACGCGCGTACCGATGAGAGACGGGGCGTACGGCGGTCCAATGCGTGTGATCACCCACCTGCTCTGCCTGCCCGACGGGACGCCGACCCGCGCGGACATCGCGGCCCGCTGCGCCGACCTGGCCGAGGCGCTGCGCGGCCGCGACCGGGGCGTGGTGGTGTGCGACGTGTCCGCGGTGAGCGCGCCCGACCTGGTCACGGTCGAGGTGCTGGCGCGGATCCGGCTGACCGCGCGGCGGTTCGGCTGGCGGCTGGAGGTACGCGGGGCCGGCGACGACCTACGCGAGCTCGCCGGCCTGCTCGGGCTGGCCGGCACCCTCCTCGAGCCGGTCCGGCAGCCCGAACAGCGGGAACAGGCGGTCGACGTCGAGGAAGTTGTTGAGCGACGTGATCCGGCCGCCGGAGACGCCGATCACGATCAGCGCCCAGGGCACGTGGCCTGAGCCGTCGGGGTCGCGCCGGTAGTGCCCGAACGCCGGCATCCCGTTGGCGGCGGTCGGCACCAGGCGGGAGCCGCGGCAGCCGCTGCCGGTGCCGGCCATCCACGCCGCGATGTGCTCGGGGCCGCGCAGCCACAGCGGCAGCGGCGGCATCGACAGCGTCGCGTCCTCGTGCAGCAGCGCGGTGAGCGCCGTCAGGTCGTACGCCTCGAAGGCCCGCACGTAGCGGGCGAGCAGCGCCTGCTGCTCGCTGTCGAGCGGCCGGCGCGCGTCGGCCTCGGTGTCGGCCGAGGCGAGCGTGGCGCGCGCCCGTTGCAGGGCGCTGTTGACGCTCGCCACCGACGTGTCGAGCAGGTCGGCGACCTCCTGGGCCGACCACGCCAGCACCTCGCGCAGGATCAGCACGGCCCGCTGCTTCGGCGGCAGATGCTGCAACGCCGCGACGAACGCCAGCCGGACCGACTCCCGGCCGGCCACCACCTCGGCCGGGTCGGCGACCTCCGGCAGCACCCGGTCGTCGGGCGCCGGGCCGAGCCAGATCTGCTCCGGGCGGGGCTCGCCGGGGTGGGTGGCGGTGCCGACGCCGGCCGGACCGAGGTCCATCGGCCGGACCCGGCGCTGCGCGCTGGTGGACATGGACAGGCAGACGTTCGTCGCGATCCGGTAGAGCCAGGTCCGCAGCGCGGACCGCCCCTCGAACTTGTCGAAATTCCGCCAGGCACGGACGAATGTGTCCTGTACCGCGTCCTCGGCCTCGAAGGCCGAACCCAGCATCCGGTAGCAGTAGCCGGTCAGCTCCGACCGGTACTCCTCGAGTTGCGCCTCGACGGGGACGCTCGCCACCTCGCTCACCCCGCCGAAACTAGCCCACATGCTGCGTCAATGCGAGCACGTTCGGGCCCGCACCGATGAGTCGGTGCCGCCCGACCGGTCCACCAGCCGTCAGGTCACCACGTCCGAGGAGCACCGATGACCACAGCGCAGCGCGACGAGACACAGGCCCCGGGGCGGTACGCCGACGTCAACGGCGTCCACCTCTACTTCGAGACGCACGGCGAGGGCCGGCCGATGATCCTGCTGCACGGCGGCCTCACCTCGGGTGAGATGTTCGCGCCGATCCTGCCCACGCTGGCCGCCACGCACCAGGTGATCGTGGTGGACCTCCAGGGACACGGCCGCACCGCCGACGTGGACCGGCCGCTCGACATGGCGCTGATGGCCGACGACGTGGCCGCGCTGATCGACCACCTCGGGCTGGACCGTCCGGACGTGGTCGGCTTCTCCCTCGGCGGCGGCGTCGCCCTGCACACCGGCTTCCGGCACCCCGACAGGATCGGCCGGCTGGTCGCCGCGTCCGCGCACATCCGCCGCGACGCGGTCTACCCGGAACTGCTGGCGCAGCAGGGCCAGGTCGGCGCCGCGGCGGCCGAGTACATGAAGGACACCCCGATGTACGAGCTGTACCAGCGGGTCGCGCCACGTCCGGAGGACTTCCCCCGGCTGCTCGACAAGATCGGCGAGGCGATGCGGACGGACTTCGACTTCACCGAGCAGGTCCGTGCCCTGCGGGTGCCGACGCTCGTGGTGGCCGCCGACGCCGACATGGCCCCGCCGAGCCACTTCGTCGAGGTGTTCGGGCTGCTCGACGGCGGCCGGCGCGATGGCGGCTGGACGGGCGAGGGCCGCCCGGCGGGCGGGCACGCGCTGGCGATCCTGCCCGGCCTCACCCACTACGACATCGACCAGTCGCCGCTGTTCGCCGCAGTCACCCTGGACTTCCTCGACCGGGGCCGCTGACCCGCGTGCGTGTGCCGCGTCCCGTACCGGGGTACCGCTTGCGCAGGAGCACCGGTGAGGAGGACGAGATGACCGACCCCAGGTACGCACCGATCGGGCTGGCCGCCGCCGGGCGGCTGGTCCCCGACGACGGACAGACCGACGGCGGTGAGGTCGTCGGCGCCGACGACGCGGCTGCCGACGCCGCCCGGGCCGGCGCCGACGTGGACCTGTCCCGGGCCGACCGGGACAGCGACGGCACCCCGGTGGGCGCCGCCGACGCCGAAGCCGACCGCCGGCGCGCGGCCGGCGAGTGACGCTCCCCGCCCCGCCACCCGTACGACGGTGGCGGGGCGGAACCGTCCTCAGCCGTCGACCGGGAGCTCCACGTCGGGCAGATGCCCCAGCGCCCGGATCGCGGTGACCGCGGCGTACCCGTCGGCCAGCCAGGCGATGTCGGTGCCGGGGACCGCGCGGACCGCGTTCGCCTCCACCGCCGTCCGCACGAACCCCTCACCGCGCTCGGCGACGGACACCTGCACCTGACCGAACGGGGCCAGGGTCGCCTGGCGCAGCCCGGCCACCCGGTCGGCCGGGAGGTCGGGCACGTTGAGGTTGAGCACCGTACCCGGATCCGCGCCGGCCAGCCACGGCAGCAGCGTCGCGGCCAGCTCGGCGGCGGTCGGCCAGTGGCGGGACTCGTCGTCCACGCTGTCCAGCACCGCGATCGCCGCGCCGCCACTGCCGGCGCTCGCCGCCGCCGGGGTGAGCACGTCCAGCGACACGGCGAGCGCGCGGATGCCGTTGTTGCCGGCGGTCAGCGCCGCGCCGACGGTGCCGGAGTGCAGGACCGCGTGGCCCGCGTTGGCGCCCCGGTTGATGCCGGACAGCAGCAGGTCCGGCACCGGCCCGAACACACCCAGGCCGGCCAGCACCGCGATGTACGCCGGGGAGGCCGCCACCGCGTACGCGGGCACACCCGGCAGGCCGTCCAGCTCGGTCTCGCGAAACACCAGCCGCCCGTCGTCGGTCACCGCGGAGAGCGCCGCGCTCATCCCGCTCGCCTCGTGCTGCGGCGCGGCGACCACCACGTCCATGCCGCGCTCGTAGGCGGCCCGGGCCAGCGCGCGGATGCCGGGGGCGTGCACGCCGTCGTCGTTCGTCACCAGCACCCGGAGCGGCCGGTCAGTCGTCATCGTCGCCGTCCAGCGGGGTCAGCCGCACCCGGCCGGCCAGTTCGCGTACCGCCTCGGCCCGGCCGGTGCCCAGCCCGTGCCGGGTCACGTTGAGCGCTCCGGCGGCGGCGCCGACGTGCAGCGCCTCCCGCATGTCGCCGCCCCGGGCCAGCACCGCCGCCACCCCGGCGGTCATCGAGTCACCGGCGCCCCGGTGGTCGGCCAGTTCCAGCGGCGGGGCGTGCACCAGCAGCGGCTCGCCGTCCTCCGGCAGCGCCAGCGCGGGCTCCCCCGCGCGGCTGATCAGCACGGTCCGCGCGCCCCGCTCCTGGCACCGGCGGCCGGCGTCGCGCAGCGCCTCGACGCTGTCGTCCTTGGCCAGGCCGTCGTCGAGCAGTTCCTCGTGGCTGACCTTCAGCACGCTCACGCCGCCGTCGAGCACCGCCTCCAGGTACGGCCCGGACAGGTCGGCCACCACAGTCCCGCCGTTGGCGCTCAGGTCGGCGGCGAGCCGGCGGTAGATGTCCGGGTCCACCACCTGCGGGTCGGCGGGGCCGCTGAGCACGCTCACCGGCGCGCGCAGCCCCTCGGTGAGCGTCACCGTGTACAACTCGTCGATGTCGTGCCGCACCATCGGCGCGCCCGGGTGCTCGGCGATCTCGGTCCGCTCGCCGTCGCGCCGGTCGTGCACGTACCAGCCGGTGCCGGACTCCCGCCGCACCATCCGTACCGTGACGTCCTCGTCGTCGAGCAGCTTGCGGACCGCGTCGCCCACCTCGCCGCCGAGACCCACACACATGGTCACCGGTACGCCGAGCGCCGCGATCATCCGGGTCTGCCACACCCCCTGCCCGCCGGGGTGCAGGTGCAGCTCGGGTACGTCGCCCTGCTGCTCGATCGTCACCGTCAACAGCGGGGCCGGGGCGAACACCATCACCTTCTGCTCCATCCGCCGGTGTTGCCCGCTGACCGGCCCCGGTAATCCCCCAGGTCAGCGCGGGCGCGCGGCGGCACGGCGACGCCGCAGGTACGGCAGCGCGAACAGGTAGAGACCGCTGATCAAAAGCAGGGCGAGCGGCAGCAGCGGCACGTAGGAGACCCACACGATCGGATCCTTCTGCGCCAGCGCCACGAACGTGATCACGACGGTCACGGTGAAGGCGACGGAGAACCAGCGGTGGAGCTGACGGATGCGCGTATCCATTGATGCCTACCTCCCGGCGGTGGCCTCCCCCGCGGGGCGGCCCGTGCCGGAAACGCTAGGTCCGGGTGCCCGCCCGGGGCTTCTCGATTCCTGACCGGTCCGCGGGACACGTTGCCCGCCCGCCCTACCCTGCCGACAAGAGCAGCCGATGCCACGGGGGCAGGCATGCAGATCATCGAACACAGCGTCATCGGCACCCGCTCCGCCGTGCTCCGGCTACGCCGTCCCGGCAGCCGGCTGGAGTTCCTGGTGTTCCCGATGCTCCATGTGGCGAGCCCGGCGTTCTACGCGGCGGTCACGAAGCGGCTCCGGGAATGCGACCTGCTCGTCGTCGAGGGCGTCAGCGGCCGGTCGGCGGTCGGCTCGGCGTTGACACTCACCTACCGGGCCATGCCGGCCAACCGGCGCTCCGGCCTGGTGACGGACCCCATCCCGTACGCGTCTCTCGGCGTCGAGGTGCTCAACCCGGACGTGTCGGCGGAGGAGTTCACCGAGGGCTGGCGGGCGATGCCGCTGCGGTACCGCCTCCAGATGTGGCTGGTGATCCCGTTCGTGACGGTGATGCAGTTCTTCGGCGGCACCCGGCGTCTGCTCTCACCGGAGATCGAGATGAACGACCTGCCGTCGGCCACCGACGAGCGGTACGCCGACCACGAGTTCACCGAGCACACCGAGCGCGCGCTCGGCGGCGAACGCGACGAGCGGCTGCTCGCCGCGTTGTCCGAGCTGATCCGTACCCGGTCGGCGGAACGCATCGACGTGGCGGTCGTGTACGGCGCCGGGCACGTGCCGGCGATCGTGCGCGGGCTCTTCGAGCTGCACGGATACCGGCCTCGCGCCGCCGAATGGCTCACCGTGCTGGAGCGGTGAACAGAGCGCTCAGGCGGCGTCGGAGCGCCGGACGAACCCGGCGACGGCGAGCGCGCTCATCGTGGTCGCCACCGTCGCGGCGAGCACCAGAAGGTTGGTCTCCACCTGCACCGTACGCATGTATTCGCCGCCCTCGGCGGTGGCCGACGCGTAGCGCACGGCCGCCAGCGGGTTGAGCAGCACCGCGGCGATGCCGGCGGTCCACGCCGTCGCCGGTAGCCGCTCGTCGTCGGGGCGGACGGTCCGCCGGGCGGCCCACCGGCCGAGGGCCGCGAACGTGACGAGCAGCGTGACCGGCAGCAGCCAGAGCGCAGCGGGCAGCAGGTCACGCAGGGGCACCACGGCGTCGAGCAGCTCCACCAGGAAACCGGAGCCGTCGTGGGTCACCAGGCCGATCCGGTGGCTGTAGGCCGCGAGCGCGACGAGCGTGCATCCGATGTGGACGGCGATCAGGGCGACCAGAGCTGACAGTGCGGCACGGCGGGCGGACACCGGGCCGAGGTTACCGGCCGCCGAGCCCTGACGGTGGACCGTCGCGCGCCGGGACGGTCAGACGCTCAAGGCGAGATCGGCCACCTCGGCGGCGCAGCCCCAGGACAGCGTCACCCCGGCGCCGCCGTGCCCGTACGCGTGCACCAGCCGCCCGTCCGCCGGGTCCACCTCGACCCGGGGGCCGCCGTGGCGGGCCGGTCGCAGCCCGATCCGCTCCCCCAGCACCGGCGCGTCCGCGAGCTGCGGCACCAGCGCCACGCACCGGCGCCGGATCGCCGCCGCCTCCTCCGGGTCGGGGCGGGTGTGTCCCACCCCCGCCCCGTAGGTGCCGCCGAGCACCACGTCGTGCCGGCGCGGGTGCACGTACGTGACGCCCGCCGGGTCGTCCTCGTCGCGTACCGAGACGGTCAGGCCGGGGTTCGCCACCAGCAGGACGTGCCCGCGAGCCGGGTACACGGAAGGATCGGCGGCGAGCCGCCCGGCGGCCAGGCCGGTCGCGTTCACCACGACCGGCGCGACCTCGTACGCCTCGGCGAGCGTGCCCAGCGCGCGGCGGACGACCCGGCCGCCGCCCGCCTCCAGGCGCTCCCGCAGCCAGGTGAGGTAGATGGTCATCTCCACCGACGGGGCGGTGAACCGCAGCAGCGCGGTGTACGGCGGCTCCGCCGGCTCGGCCACCAGGTCGCCGCAGGCGTCGGCCCACCAGGGCGGCCCGGTGTAGGGGTGGCGCAGCCACATCCGGGTGGGCCGGTCGACCACTCCCGGCACGCCGTCGGCCGCCTGGCGGCGCAGCTCGGCGTGGGTGTCCCGGGCCCAGCGCAGCACCCGGGGATCCTCCTCGGTGTGGCTGGGGTACCAGACCGCGGCGGCCACCGTCGACACGGTGTCGGCCGGGTCGTGGGCGGTCAGCACGGTGACGCGTGCGCCCCGCCGCTGGAGCGTGAGCGCCGTCGTCATACCGATGACGCCGCCGCCGACCACCACCACGTCCGCCTTCGTCATGACGCCCATGATGGCCCAGGCCCCGGACGCACGACCGGAGCGGGCGGGCCGCCCAGGGAGGCGACCCGCCCGGCGGACGTCAGCCCTTCTGGCCGACCCGGTCCACAACGGCGACGGACAACACCGCCGACGTACCCGCCTCCCCGCCCACGCCGAGGAACGCGTACGTCCGCGGGTCGAACACCAGCACCATCAGGGCCGGGCTCCCCGGGGAGGACCAGCTGACGCCCACACCGGAGCGGCCCGCACCGTCGGTGGCCTTCTCCACCACCTTCAGGCCCGGCGTCGCGGCGGCGGCCTCGAACAGTGCGGCCCGCGACCGTGGCCGCAGGTAGGAGTCGTTGAGCAGGTCTAGCACGTCCTTCGCGGCGGCGTTGACGTCACCGGGCTCGCCGCTGCGGTGCTTGTCCAGGTAGGCGCGCATCGCGGCGGCGTCGGTGGGCACGGCGGGATCGTAGGCGGGCTCCGGCACGCACGGCTCGGTGCCCGGCAGGAGCTGCCCGCCCTTGTACATCTTCGCCCGGCCGTCCCGGCAGCCGGGGAGCACGAACTCCTGGCGGCCGCCCGGCGGGTACTCGACGACCAGGCCGTCCCTGGTCCCGTCCACCGACGCCCAGCTCTCCCGCAGCTCCCGGCCGCCCTGCGAACGCGTGTAGACGAACTGGTCGGGCCGGGGCTCGACGTCCGGCAGCCGCAACGCCGCCACCGCCGCGTCGCGCAGCACCTGCCGGGCGTCGGCCCGGGCGGCCGGCGCACTGCCACCGATCCGGTCCGGCGCCAGCACCAGCACCGCGGCGAGCGACGCCGCCACCGACGCCGTCGCCACCCCGGCCAGGACCAGCCGCCAGGCGGGCCGTCGCGACCGCCGGACGGGCGCGGCCTCCGTCGCGGTCATCGCGCCCACCAGCCGGGTACGCGCGGCGGCGAGCCGTTCCCCCGCAGGCAGCTCGGTCTCGTCGCCGAGCCGCTGGAGCAGTCGCATCTCATCCATTGCTCAGTACCTCCTCGATGGTGTCGGCCGGTTCGCCGCCGAGCCGTTCCCGCAGCAGCCGGCGCGCCCGGTTCAGCCGGGACCGCACGGTGCCGACCGGGATGGCCAGCGCGGCGGCGACCTCCTCGTACGTCAGGTCCTCCCAGGCGACGAGCAGCAGCACGTCGCGGTCGCCGTCGGCGAGCCCGGCCAGCGCGTCCAGCAGGTGCCGGCGCAGCGACCGCGCGGTCACCTCGGCGGCGACCCGGTCGGCGGGGGACGCCTCGGACGTCGCCGGGCCGTACGCCTGCCGCAGCCGGTACTCCCGTTCCTCGGTGCGCCGCTGCTGGGCGACGAGGTTGGTGGCGATCCCGTACAGCCACGGGCGGGCGTTCGGGCGGCCGGTGTCGAACCGGTCCCGGCGCCGGAACGCGGCGAGGAACGTCTCCGCCACCAGGTCGTCGGCCGCCGCGGAACCGAGGCGCCGCGCCAGGTAGCGGTGGATGTGCGGCGCGTGCCGGTCGAAGATCGCGGCGAAGGTCTCCGGTTCCCGTACGGACCGGGCGACGACCTCGGCGTCGGTGAGCGCGCCGACGTCGACATCCTTCGCCCGTCTCAGTCTTCTCATGCGCGGCCTCTCGGCGAGTGGGGACGTGTCACCTGTTGTCCGCTGCTCGCGTCCGGACGGTTCACGCCCGCGACGGTAGGCCGGTCGGACGGTCCGCCGTGGACCGCGCGGTCGCACGGGGCGGAATCGCTTTGTCCGTCTCGGTTACGCTCGTGGCGTTTGGCCTTGGGGAGGTCTCATGAGTGCGGATCCTTCGATGAGCGGCGACTTCACCCGCATGCTCGACGCGACGATGGCGGCACTTCGGACGGTGGGTCCGCCGCCGACCGACGAGGCGGAGACGCCGGCGGTGGGCGAGGCCGCCGACGGGCAGGTCCGCGCCGAGATGGGACGCGACGGCAGGCTCCAGTCGCTGCACGTCGAGCCGCGGCTGATGCGGCTCGGCTCCGAGGAGCTGACCGCGCACGTCGTCACCGCCGTCAACGCGGCGATCGACGGGCTGCGCGCCGGCCCGGCTCCGCAGGTCGCGGACATGTCGCAGTTGCGGGAGCAGTTGCAGGAGGTACGGGACACGGCCGTGCCCCGGCTCGGGTCGTTCCTCGACGCGCTGACCGAGGCGCAGGAGCGGCTGGCGCGCGGCGGGCAGCGATGAGCGGCGACGGCTTCGAGGTGCACCCGCCGCTGATCCGGGCTGCCGGGCGCGGCGTCACCGACGTGGCCAAGCGGTTCACCGGCGAGCTGGAGGCGTTCGAGGCGCGGATGCAGGGCTACGGCGAGCCGTGGGGCGCCGACGACATCGGGTCGCTCATCGGCATCGCGTACACCGAGGTGGCGAACTACATCTTCGACTGCCTCGGCATGGCCGCCGACGAGTTCACCTCGGCGGGCGCCGACATCGCGGGGATGGCCGACTCGTACGAGCGGGTCGACGAGGACGGCGCGGGCACCATGCGTTCGCTGGCCGGCGGGCTGGGGTGAGCCGTGGGACTGCAACTGCCGGGTGAGCTGGTCACCGCGCTCGGCTGGATCGGCTACACCTGGCCGGCCGCCGACGAGGAGAAGCTCTTCGAGATGGGCCAGGCGTGGCTGGAGTTCGGCGGCCGGATCGGGGCGGCGGCCGGCGAGGCGGACGCGGCTGCCGCGCAGGTGTGGACGCAGAACGTCGGTCCGGCGATCGCGGCGTTCCAGAAGTGGTGGGGCGGCGAGCAGAACGGGCCGCTCGTGCTGCACGACAGCATGCCCGCGGCGATGCTGCTCGGCGCCGGGCTGATCATCTGCGCGGCGATCGTGCTGGCGCTGAAGATCGCGGTGATCGTGCAGCTCGCCATCCTCGCGTTCGAGGTCGCCCAGGCGATCGCCACCGCCGTGGTCACGTTCGGCGCCTCGCTGGCCGAGATCCCGATCTTCCAGATCATCACCCGGGAGATCGTCGGCGCGCTCATCGACCAGGTCATCGGGAGACTGCTCGATGCCTAGCCCGAGGCGCGGCCGGGGCGCCGCCGCGAAACCGGCAGCCGGCAAGATCGTCCGCAAGGCGGTCGAGAAGCTGGAGAAGCCGATCGTCCGGGTCACCGGGCCCAACCACAGCCTGCCCACCAAGGTCGTGCGGGTGGAGCGCCGCGACTTCCACGCCACCGCGCAGTTCCGGCGCAAGATGGCCGCGCTGAAGAAGCTCAGCGACTCCGGCAGGCTCTACAAGGCCACCAACCCGGTGCAGCGCGACAAGAGCATCACCGACGGCTACAAGGACCGGATCCGGCAGAAGATCTGGGACAAGTACTGGCCGCACGACAAGGATCTCGCCAACCGGCTCAGTCAACGGCTCAGCGACTACCATCCCGACCACGTGTGGGAACTGCAGCTCGGCGGGCCGGACACCGTCGACAACCTCAAGCTGCTGCATGGTAGAACCAACACGGACATCGGCTCCCAGATCTGGGGGCAGATCCAGAATCTGCCGGACGGAACCCCGATCCGAATAGAGGTAGTGGATTGACTTCCGATCTCGCGCAGCTTCTCGACGAACTCCGCGCCGACCTGGCCGCGGACGAGCCGGCGAGTCTCGCGTACGCGCAGATCGGCGCGCCCGCCGACGACGGTGACGTGCCGGCGGAGCTGCCGGCCGGCGTGCGTGATCTGCTGCTCGTCGCCGACGGCCTGCGCGCCGGGGCGTTCGAGCTGGCCTCGACCGACCGGCTCACCGGTGTGCAGTACTTCCTCGACTACGCGCCCGCCTTCTCCCCCGTCCCGCAGGACACGACCGGCTGGCTGGTCATCGGCACGCGCAGTGACGAGCCGATCTTCCTGGAGCGGGCGACCGGCGCGGTGTGGTATTTCCCGCCGACCGGCACCGAGTGGTTCATGGGCGACGCGTTCGAGGAGCTGGCACCCGACCTCGACTCGTTCGTGCACTACTACGTGCTCGGCCCCGGCTACGCCGAGCTGGTCACCGACGACGACGCGTGGTACGCGTTCCTCGACCGGCAGGGCCTGCTCGACGACGCGGACGAGGTCGACGAGGACGAGGCGCAGCCGTGACGGTGACCCGGGAGCAGCTCACCGCGCTGTGGGGTGAGCGGGGCGTCATCTACTTTCCCGACCAACGTTTCGACGCGATCCTCGGGCCGCTCGGGCCGGAGGTGTTCCCGCCCGACGGCGCGCTGCCGGTCGAGGTACCGATCCTGTTCACCGTCGACGTCTCGGTCCCCGACGTCGAGCTGTTCTCCACGCTGTCGATCGAGCTGGGCGACCAGGGCCCCCGCCCGTACGTCGTGCTCGGTGCCTCGCCGGAGGACCCGGCGCTGCTGTTCTGCCTGGACGCGGGCACCGGCGCGGTGATCCTGCTGGACCTGGAGACACCGAACCTGGAGACGGTGAACAGCACCTTCGCCGCGTTCGTGGAGTTCCTCTACCGGCTCGGGCAGCTCATCGCCACCGACCCGGGCGGGCGGGAGCGGGCCGCACGGGCGGCGGCGATCCGCGACGACCTGCGCCCGGTCGACCCGGCCGCGTTCGCGGAGCCCGAGTCGTGGTGGAACATGGCCTTCGACGAGCTGGAGTCGACCGCCTGACGTCAACCGGCCGCCGGCGCGGGCACCGCCGGTGCGGCCCGGTCCGCGCCGGTCAGCCCGGCGACGAGCAGCAGGTACGCGGTCAGCTCCACCGCCACCGTCAACGCCGCCACCGGTTGCGGAATGGCCGCCGTGGGCGGGATGGCGTACCAGGCGAACAGGGCGGTGCCGTCGGCCTCGAGCGGATGCGGCACCGCGGCCAGCGCCGCGTCGAGCAGCGGCAACGCGAGCACCGCCAGCAGTGCCGCCCCGGTCGCGGCGAGCCGCCGAGCCCGCCCGGCCAGCAGCACGGCGAGCGCCAGCGCGGCGAGTGCGAGCGCCAGCGGCGGCAGCACCGCGAGGACGAGCGCGGGCACGACGTCGGCGACCCGGACTGCCGCGTACCCGAGGACGGGCGCGGCGGCGACCACCGCGGCGATCAGGTGCCGCCGCCGTCCACGCCCCCGGTACGCGACAAGCAGCACCGCCACCGCGACAAGCGCCGCCCAGCTTGCGGCGAGCGCCGCGTCGAAGCCGGCCGTGACGTCGAAGCCGCTGTCGCCGCTGCCGTACACCGTCCAGCCGACGTCCCCGGCGCCCGGCTCGGCCGGCATGGTGCGGACCGCGTCCACGATCAGCGGTACGAGCGCCGCCGGCACCGCCCAGCGCGGCGCCGGCAGTCCGGCGGCGACGGCGTAACCGAGCAGCAGCGCCAGGCTCAGCACCTCCGCGCCGCGCCAGAGCGGTGCGGCCACCAGGACGCCGGCGACGTGGGCGACGGCGGACCCGGCCGCGAGGATCAGCAGCAGCGGAGCGCGACGCACCGGCGGATCCTTTCACGGCACACCGGGCCGCCGCCGCCCCGTGATCGTCAGCTGCCGGCCGGCACCTGGTCCTTGACGTCGTCGTAGCCGACCGCGCCCGGCGCCGGGGCCGGGGTGTAGATCACCCGGATCACGCCGGTCGGGTACACCTCGGTCGCGGCCACCCGCAGGTGGTACGGCGCGTCGCCCTCGTCGAACAGCCGGCGGCCCTTGCGGGCGGCGACCGGGTGCACCAGCAGCCGCAGCTCGTCCACCAGGCCCGCGGCGAGCAGTTGCTGCACCACCGAGATCGAGCCGGGGATGAGGACGCCCTTGATGCCGGCGTCGGCCTTGAGCGCGCGTACGGCGTCCACCAGGTCGCCCTGGATCAGCTCCGAGTTGCGCCAGGAGAACTCCAGCGGCTGGCGGGACACGACGACCTTGCGCATGTCGCCGAGTTGCTTGGCGAACGGCGCGTCCTCACCGCCGGCTGCCTCGCGGTCCGGCCAGGCGCCGGCGAAGCTGTCGTACGTCTCCCGGCCGATCAGCAGCACGTCGGAGGTGTCGTAGTCCTCGGTGACGGCGCGGCCCATGTTGTCGTCGAAGTACGGGAAGTGCCAGTCGGGGTCGATCTCGGCGACACCGTCGGCCGAGATGAACAGCGTGGAGATGACAGTGGCCATCGCGGTGCTCCTTCGCAGTGGGTTCGACGGGTTGACCGCCGCACCGTGTCAAACTCATCGGCCCGCGACGACGTCACCCGGGATCAGTACGAGAATTCCGGCGGCGCGCCCTCGCCCACCCGCCCGTCGACCGCCTCCCGGAGCAGGTCCGCGTGGCCGGTGTGCCGGGCGTACTCCTCGATCACGTCGAGGAGCATCTTGCGGACGGTGGGGGTGCGCCCGTCGGGCCAGGTGAAGGATGACGGCCCGGCCAGTCCACGTTCGGCGACGACGGCATCCATCAGCCCGCGCGACCGCCGCACCGCGGCTCGCCACAGCGCGTACACGTCGTCCGGCGCGGCCTGCGCGCCGAAACGCCACTCCCAGTCGGGCTCAGCGTCGAAGTCGATGCCCTCCCACGGCGGTCCGTACCCCTGACCGGCCACCTTCACGGCCAGCCAGTCCGTCTCGACCAGGGCCATGTGCGCGATCAGGCCGCCGAGCGTCATGGTGCTGGCGGCGGTGACCGCGCGCAGGCCCGTCTCGTCGAGCCCGTCGGTCTTCCAGGCGAAGGTCCGCCGGTTGCGCTCCAGGACGGCCAGCAGCGCCTCGGCCTCGGTCTCGGTGGTCGCGTCGTCCATCGCCGAAGCATAGGCAGCAGGCGAATTCCGTGGGGGGCGGGCGCCGGGCGGGTGGTCGCACCCGCCGGCGCCGCGTTCGGCGGGTCAGCGCGGGGTGAGGACGCAGAACTCGTTGCCCTCCGGGTCGACGAGCACTCGCCACGGGATGTCGGCCCCGCCCAGGTCCGCGTCGGTCGCGCCGAGGGACCGCAGGCGCGCGGTCTCGGCGTCCAGGTCGTCCGACGGGTACGGACACACGTCGAGGTGGACACGGTTCCACCCGGTCTTCGCGTCGGCGGTGCGGGCGAACCGCAGGTACGGCCCGACGCCCTGGGCGGAGCGCAGCACCGCCTGCCGGTCGGTCACCTCGTGCACGGTCCAGTCGGTGGCCCGGCCCCAGAAGTCGGCCATGCCCCGCGGGTCGGCGCAGTCGACCACCACCTCGGCGATCGGCCCGGTGTCCGCGTGCCGCGGGTTCGGCTCCCGTACGCAGAACTCGTTGCCTTCCGGGTCCGCCAGGACCGTCCACGGCACGTCGCCCTGGCCGATGTCGGCGGGGGTGGCGCCGAGCGCGGTCAGGCGCGCGACCAGCTCCGCGTGGTGCACGGCCGAGGTGGTCGCGAGGTCGACGTGGACGCGGTTCTTCGCCGTCTTGGGCTCGGTGGAGACGACGAGGTCGATGTAGAGGGCGCGGGGGTCCGGGTAGGTGAGATCCTCGGGTTCGAGGTTCGTCACGCCGGGGGCCTCGCTGGAGATCCCCCAGCCGAGCACCTTCGCCCAGAAGCCGCCGAGCGCCACCTCGTCGTGGGCCTTCATGTTGATCTGTACGAGCCGGGTTGCCATGGCGGCGATGGTAGGTGCCGCGCCCGGTCGCCGTCGTCCCGGCAGGTGATCAGGAATCGAGAAGCGGGCCGTCGCCGCCGCGCCATAGCGTTGTCATCGGGCGGTCGGCACCACGCGGACCGCGAGTCACGAGGGGGGATCGAGATGTCCGACGGGTTCAGCGCCGCCGAGCGCGCCGCGATGAAGGAGCGTGCGGCCGAGCTGCGCGCCGAGGGCAAGAAGGGCGCGAAGAAGGCCGACGAGCTCCAGGCGGTGCTCGACCGGATCGCGCAGATGGCGCCGGAGGACCGCGAGCTGGCCGAGCGCGTGCACATGACGATCACGTCCGCCGCGCCGGAGCTGGCGCCGAAGACCTGGTACGGCATGCCCGCGTACGCCAACGCCGCCGGCAAGATCGTCGTGTTCTTCCAGGACGCGGGGAAGTTCAAGTACCGCTACTCGACGGTGGGCTTCCAGGAGGCGGCGAACCTGGACGACGGCGACATGTGGCCGGCGTCGTTCGCGCTGGTGCGGTGGAGCCCGGAGGTGGAGAAGAAGCTCGCCGAGCTGGTGCGTACCGCCGTGTCCTGACCGTGCCGCCAATCGGCGGCGCGGCCACTGCTGCTAGCGCTGCCAGGAGTCGAGGCCGCGGACCGCGGCCCGGGCGATGTCGTCGGCCAGGCCGGCGTCGATGCTGGTGCCCTCCCAGCCCTGGTCGTGCACGACCGTCACCGCGTCAACGACCCGGATCACGAGGATCTGGCTGGTGCTCCGCCCCTGGGCCGGGCTGCCGTCCAGGCCGGTCGCGGGACGGCTCACCGTGACCAGCAGGGCCTCGTCCCCGGTTCCGGCCATCGGCCGGGACGCGACGGTGACGGTGCCGCCCGAGGCCTGGAACGACCGGCAGTCCGCCACCGCCCCGCGCACCCGCCGCAGGTAGTCGGCGGCGCCGGTGCCCTCGAACGCGAAGACGGTCTGGTGCAACGTGCCGTAGGGGACGTTCTCCGGCGGGTCCTTCGGCTGTTTGTAGGTGCTCATCATCGCGGCGCTCGCGGTGACCGACCGCCCGCCGCTGCGGAACTCCTTGTCGCACAGCTCGGGCAGCGCGTCGGCGGCGTCGGTCGGCTGGGCGGCGGCCTTGCGCAGTTCCGGCGGCAGGTCGACGAAGGCGGACGTCGGGATCGTCACGGGCCCGCCGCGCGACGATGACGCCGACGGTGTGGCGGCCGTCGGGCCCGCGGCCGGCGTCGAGGTCGTGCTCGCGCCGCCGCCGTCGTTCCCGCCGCCGTCGCCGCAGGCGCCGGCCAGCAGCGTGGCGACGAGCAGGGGTACGCCAAGCATCCGCCTCCGGCGACTCGGTGTCCTCACGTCGACCTCCGTCCGTGCCCCGTCCCGACGACGTTCCCGATGCGGCGTCACCCGAAACAGCACCGCCACTCCCCCAACGCCCGGCCCCGCTGCCGGGTTCCGGCAGGTGCGGCGGGTGTTCAGCGGGGGCCGCGCGGCGACAACTCTGCAAATGAGTGTTTGTGCAAAGGGATGCTTGCGGTAGCGTGCGGGCATGCGCTCCGATCCGGACCTCGACCTCGCCTTCGCCGCCCTCGGTGACCCGGTCCGCCGCGCCCTGGTGACCCGCCTCGCCCGGGGCGAGGCCACAGTCGGCGAGCTGGGCGAGCCGTTCGACCTGACGCCGCAGGCGATCTCCCACCACGTCGGCGTGCTGCGCCGGTGCGGCCTGGTCGAGCAGCGCCGGGAGGGCACGCGGCGGCCGTGCCGGCTGCGCGTCGACCGGCTCGCCCGGCTGAGTACCTGGATCGACGAGCAGCGCCGCGCCTGGGACGACCGTCTCGACGCGCTGGAGGAGCACCTCTCCGGTCCGGAGGCGACCCGGTGAGGGCCCGTACCGAACGGCACGGCGACGAGCTGATCGCGCGGCGCCACCTGCCCGCCGCGCCGGACCGGGTGTGGGAGGCCTTCACCTCACCGTCCGGCATCGCCGCGTTCTGGGGCGGCTCGCACGCCTCGGTGCCGCCAGGCTCGGTGACTGTCGACCTGCGACCGGGCGGCGAGTTCGCGCTCGACACGCGCGCCCCGGACGGCCGGACCGGGCGGTTGCGGTTCGTCTACGTGAGCGTCGAAAGGCCGCGTGAGCTGGTGTTCGACGAGCCGGTCACCGGCCTGCGCACCACTGTCACGCTGCGGCCCGCCGAGTACGGCACCGACCTCACCGTGCACCAGCGCAAGCTCCCGCTCGAGTTGCGCACCGACCAGGCGGCCGACGGGCTCGCCTCGATCCTCGACGCCCTCGCCGCCCACCTCCGACACCACGACGATGGAGACGACAGTGACCCGAGTAACCCAGCGTGACCTGGTCGCCGAATACTTCGACGGCTTCCGGGCGAGCGACCACGAGCGCATCCTCGCCACGCTCACCGACGACGTCGAGTGGGTCATCCACGGCCACCGCACCACGCGGGGCCGGGCGGAGTTCGACGGCGAGATTGAGAACCCGGCGTTCACCGGCAGCCCGCGGCTCGACGTCGAGCGCGTGCACGAGGACGGGCCGGTCGTCGTGGTGACCGGCGAGGGCCGGGGCGTCAGCGTCGAGCACGGGCCGTTCCGGTTCGCCTTCAACGACCTGTTCACGTTCCGGGACGGGCTGATCGCCCGCGTCGACTCCTACGTCGTCCCGCTGCCCGGCGCGTGAGCACCGCCTGACGCCCCGGTGAAGGCCCGTCGGTACGCCGACGGCGAGGTCCGCATCGCGGCGGCGAAGTGGTGCCGGAACGTCACCGCCGTCTCGAACCCCACCGCCGCGGCGACCTCCTCGATCGGCGCGGTGGTCGTCTCCAGCAGCGGCAGGCTGGCCTGGACGCGCCGGTCGATCAGCCAGCGGATCGGGGTGGTGCCGGTGGCCCGCGCGAAGTGCCGCAGGTAGGTACGCGCCGACATGTGCGCCCGCCTCGCCAGCCGGTCGACGGTGATCGGGGTGTTCAGGTTCGCCAGTGCCCAGGACATGCTCGCGGCGAGCCGGTCGTCCTCCGGGTCGCCGGGCACCGGCGCCTCGATGAACTGCGCCTGGCCGCCCTCGCGGTGCGGCGGTACGACCAGCCGGCGGGCGACCGCGTTGGCGATCGTCGGGCCGTGGTCGCGGCGTACCAGGTGGACGCAGAGGTCCAGGCCGGCGGCGCTGCCGGCGCCGGTGAGGATGTCCCCGTCGTCGACGTAGAGCACGTCCGGGTCGACGCGTACCGCCGGGTGGCGCCGGGCGAGCAGGTCGGCGTACCGCCAGTGGGTGGTGGCGCGGCGCCCGTCGAGCAGTCCCGCGCCGGCCAGGGCGAACGCGCCCGAGCAGATCGACACGATCCGGGCGCCGCGCCGGTGGGCCGCGCGGAGCGCGCCGGTGAGCGCCGGTGACGGGTCGGCGTGCACGTCGGCGACGCCGGGCACGATCAGCGTGCCGGCGGCGGCGAACGTGTCGAGGCCGTGGCCGGTGTGCAGGGTGGCGCCGCCGACCAGCCGCACCGCGCCGGGGGTCTCCGCGCAGACGGTCAGCTCGTACCAGGGGACGTCGAACTCGGGGCGGGGCAGGCCGAAGACCTCGGTGACGATGCCGGTCTCGAACACCGACATGCCCTCGTACGCCAGCACGGAGACGGTGGCGCTGTTCATGGCGGGATCTTAGCGACCGGCGGCGCTCGCGCCACTGGAGCGGCCAGGCGGCGGCCACCACGATGGGTGCCATGTCGAACGTCCTGCGCACCCCCGCCGCCCGCCCCGCCGACGCCCTCGCCCACTTCTCGGCCCGGCTCGCCTTCGAGGCCGACGTCAGCGACGTGCACGCCGACCTGGAGGCGGGCGTGACCGGCCTGGTCGTGGTCGACTCGCGATCCCTCCCGGCGTGGCGGCAGGGACACATCCCCGGCGCCGTGCACCTGCCCACCGCGGAGATCGCCGGCCGGGCGGGCGAGCTGATCCCGGCGGACGCCACAGTGGTCACGTACTGCTGGGGGCCGGGCTGCAACGGCGCGACCCGCGCGGCGCGGGAGTTCGCCCGGCTCGGCCGCCCGGTCAAGGAGATGATCGGCGGGTACGAGTACTGGGTGCGGGAGGGCTTCCCGGTACGCACCGAGGCCGGGCTGGTCCGGCGGCCCGCCGACGACCTCACCGCCCCGGCCGGCGTCTCGTGCGGCTGCTGAGGCGTGTCGGTTCCGTACAAGACGGCAGGTGGCGGCCGTTCCTAGCATTGCCGCATGCGTGATCTCGTCTACACCGGATTCATGTCGCTCGACGGCGTCGTGGACTCCCCCGGCGGCGGCCCGGGCGAGGACCACCGCAGCGGCGGCTGGGTCGTCAAGGACATCGAGTTCCTGCCCGAGGCGTTCTCGCTCAAGGGCGAGGAGCTGGCACAGACCACGGCGCTGATGTTCGGCCGGCGCAGCTACGAGGCGTTCGCGCCGACCTGGCGCGACTCCGAGGACCACGCCGCCTACCGGGATCTGCCGAAGTACGTGGTGTCGTCAAGCCTGCCCGAGGACGCGCTGATCGACGGCTGGGGGCCGCTGACGATCCTGCGCTCCACCGCCGACGTGGCCGCGCTCAAGCAGGGCGACGGCGGCGACGTCTTCATCCACGGCAGCGCCGAACTCGCCCGCCGTCTCGCCGAGGCGGACCTGATCGACAGGTACCACCTGCTCGTCTTCCCGGTGCTGCTCGGCGCCGGCAAGGGCCTGTTCACCCAGGCCGACCGGGACCGGCAGACGCTGCGTCTGCGCGACTCGGCCGCCTACCCCAACGGCGTCGTCAAGCTGATCTACGACGTGACCCGCTGAGCCGGGTCCAGCGCGATCGCCCCACCGGCGCCCGCGCGCAGCTCACCGGCCGTCCGTCCGACGTACCGGCGCAGCGCGCGGGCCAGGTGCGGTTCGTCCACGTACCCGAAGGTGGTGACCGCGTCGGCGGGCGGGCCGCCGGCGGCCAGCAGCACGGCGGCGCGGCGCGCGCGGTCGATCTGCCGCACCGCGCCCCGGGTCAGCCCGGTCGCCGCCCGGAACCGGCGTTCGAGGGTACGCGGTGACGCCGGTGGACGGCCGCCGCGCAACGTCTCGGTGACGAGCGGGTCGCGGACCACCACGCCGGCGCGGACCAGCCGCTCCACCAGGGCCTCGGCGTCGTCCGGGCCGGGCGTGGCCCACCGGCCGCCGTCGAGCCGGAACGTCCGGCGGCCCACGTCGGGCAGCTCGGCACCGCCGTCCACCAGGTCGGGCGTGGGTACGAGCCGCAGCGAGGTGCCCACCGCGAACTCGATGCCGACGAAGGTGGCGCCCTCGGGCACCGGCGCGGTGGCGGTAGCGGTCTCGGGGCCGGAGACGGCAGCGTGGGAGCGGCCGTCGCGCTGCCAGAACACGAGGCCCCAGCACGGCGTCGCCACCGAGGTCATCTCGTCGACCCGCTCGCTGGTGCAGGTCCACACGGTGTCGATCCAGGCCGAGTCGGACGCGCGTGTGGTGAACCGCAGCTCCACGGCAGGAGCATACGGCGATCGTCAGCGGGCGGGGGTCTCGTCCCGGGCGGGGTAGCCGAGGATCTCCGCGAGGTCACCGGCCGCCTTCGTGTACGCGGCGTAGATGTCGTCGTCGAAGTGGTTGCGCCAGTCGCCGGACGCGCCCTTGCGGTAGTGGGAGATCCGTCCGGGGGTCTCCTTGGACTTCTTCATCTTGGTGAAGCTGTAGCGCGCCAGCAGCGCCTCCAGCTCGGCCGGCGGCAGCGTGATCCCGCAGTGCCGCAGGAGCTGGTCGACCTCGTCGGCCTGCCGCTCGCCGGTCAGGTCCTCGTAGCGGAACAGCCGGAACGTCTCGTCGCTCGGCGCGACGGCCCAGGAGCGCATCTGCCCGAACTGCTTCTTGTCGCGCAGGCGGTCGATGACGTAGAGCATGCCCTCCTTCTTCGGCAGTTCCTGGAGGGCCTTGCGTGCCTGCGGGATGTCGCCCATCGGGGCGTGCGAGTTGCGCAGCGAGAAGTAGCTGGACACGACCACGTCGCGCGGGTCGCGGATCACGAAGAACGCGCGGTAACTGCCGGCCTTGGGCACCGCCTCGAACCGCTTGTGGGAGAGGAAGATCGCCAGGCCGATGCGGCCGGCCGGCACCGGCGCGGTCGCCCCACCGGCGTAGAAGCGCGGGTCGTAGGGCAGCATCCCGCAGTGGCGGTAGACGGCCGGGTCGCTGAACAGCGCCTTGATCCACTGGCTGCCGGTCTTGCGGACGGTGCAGTGGAAGATGTTGTCGAACTCGCTACGGGCCACTACCGGAACGGTGAGTCGCATGCGGGCGTTGCGCGCTTCCATCTGCGCCCGCCGGGCCTTGACGCGCAGAGAATTCGGCGAATTGTGCTTGGCGAATTCGACGGCCCGATTAATCATTTCCCAACCTCATCCGGACCCCGCGGAGCAGGGGCAGCACGAACACCTTTCCGCACGTCACGCAGGTGAAGTCCGCAGACTTCGCCTGCTCCGCCCCGCGCCCCGACGCGCCGCTAGGAATATCCCCGACGGTCCGATTAATGTCAATCCCGGTCGGCTGAGAGAACGCTGAAAATCTACAATTTCTCTAGGAATTGCGGAATAAGCGCGGCGGGGCAGCAGCGCCGGCCCGCGCACCGGCACAATGAGCGCCGTGCTCACCCCCACCCGCGATCTGCTGACCGCCCTCGACCCGCTGACCCACCGTGACCGGGCGCGGCGCCTCGTGGCGTGGGCACGCACCGCGCCCGACCGTGCGCAGGTCTGCGCCGACCTGCGTCGGCACGGCAGCTACGAGCGGCGTCTCGCGCTGCTCGCCGCGCTGGCCACCCGGGACACCGCGGCCGTTCTGGCCGCGACGTACGATCCGGAGCCCGCGATCGCCGCCACCGCGCTGACCGCCGCCGTGCGGGCCGGCGTGACGCCCGCCGACCTGACCGACCGGCCGGCGAACGCGCGGCGGCGCGTCTACCGGGCGCTGCGCCGCAACCCGGCGCCGGCAGTCGCCGACGCACTGATCATCGGGGTACGCGAGCGGTTCGGCGACCACGAGGCAGCCGCGCTGCTGCCGGCCTGCGGCCCCGAGACGGTACGGGCGTGGCTGCCCGACCTGGAACACGCGCTGAACCCGGAACGGCTGATGCGGACGCACAGCGACATCGTGCTGGCGCGCACCGGTGAACGGCTCGCCTCGGCCCCGCCCGAGACGCGCGGGCGGATCTGGGCGGAGGCCGCCGCAGCGGTGCTGGGCGGCGACCCGGCGCGGGCGCTGGACCTGCTCGACGCGTACGCGCCCGAGGAGTCGCTGCCCGGCCCGCTCGTCGCGTACGGGCGACTCGCCGCACACGACGCGCGCCGGGTCGTCCGCCTGCTCACGTCGCCCGGCCGCGCGGCCTGGCTGGCCCGGATCGTGCCGCCCCGCGCGCTGCTGGGCCGCCTCGCCACGCTGCCCACCGGCGACCTGATCCCGCTCGCCGCCCGGCTGCGGGACCACGACCGGGCGCTCGCCGCGTTGCTCCGCGCCGTCGCGCCGAGCCGCCGCGCCGAACTGTACGACGGGGCGCTGGCCGACACCGACACCACCGCGCTGCTACCCGGCACCGCGGTCATGGAGGTGCTGCCGGCGGCGGTACGGGCACGCGAGGCGGCCCGTGTGCTGACCCTCCCGGCCGTGCGCGAGCGGGAGGAGCAGGTGCGGTTCTGGAGCGCGTACCTGCCGTGGCCGCAGGCGTCCCCGTCGGCGAGTGCGGCGCTGCGCTCGGGCGACGCGGAGGAACGCGCGGACGGCTGGCGGCTGCTGGTGGCGGCCGCGCGACGCTCCCGCGACCCGCACACGGTGGCCCAGGTGGTGGTCCGCCTGGGCCGGCTGCGCAACGAGCAGGACCCGGTGCGCGCCGCCGCGCTCACCGCGCTGGCCACTGTGGCACCGCTGCTCACCGCCGCGAGCGCGGGCGGGCTGACCGGGCTCACCACCGACGCGGTCGACGCGCGGGACACCTCGGCGACCACCACCACGGCGTTGAGCCGGCTCGCCGTCGACGTCCTCACGCTCCACGTGGACGTACCGGAGCTGGCCGAGTGGGCACTGCGCACGATCGACGCGGTGAGCAGCGACGCCACAGTGCCGGTGCTGCGCCGGCTCGACACGGCGCTGCGGCACGGCCAGGAGCGGGTGGTGTTCGACCGGCTGCGCGGCCGGATCGAGGCGGGCATGGCGCGCGGCCGGTACGGGCTGCTGTTCGCGTTCATCCACGCGCTCGGCCGGCGGGCGTGGCGGCTGGCGGAGCTGCAGGACCTGCTGCGCCGGGCGATCGGGCCGGACACGCTGCCCACAGTGGCCCGTACGGCGGTCGGCCTCTGGCTCGACGATCCACGTACCCGCTCGCGGCGCGTCGCCGAGGTGCTCGCCGTCGACGCGTCGGCGATCGCGATCCACGAGGTGTGGGCGACCGTCTGCACGTCCCGGACCGACCTGCTCGACCGGGTGCTGGACCGACCTCCACGCGGCCGGTTCGTGGAGAACGGCAAGCGGTGGGTGCCCGGCCCGGCGCCGCGCGCGCAGCGGTGGCTCCCCCGCCAGCAGGACCGCTTCGTGGCGCTTCAGGCCCGCGTCGTCGCCGACTCCGGGCACCGGGTGTGGCAGCGGGCGGCGGCGGTCCGGGCCGCTGCCGGGGCCGGTCCGGCCGGACGCGAGCTGGTGCTGCGCCACGTCGACGCGTCCGAGGTGCCGGTGGCCGAGGCGGCGCTCGGCGCGCTGGTCTGGACCGACCGGCCGGACGAGGCGTTCCCGCTGCTGCTGCGGTACGCCGACGGCGACCGGGCGCGCGTCGCGCTGTACGCCGCCGGACGGGCCGCCCGCCACGTCCCGCCGGCCCGCCTGGCCGAGCTGCTGGGCGGGGTGCTGACCGGTGCCGCGAAGGTCACCAGCCGCAAGGAGGCCGCCCGGCTGCTGGCCCGCTACGCGCACGTGGACGCGATGGCGACGCTCGGCGAGGCGTACGCCGATCCGGGCACGCACCGCGACGTCCGCGCGGCGATCGTCTCCGCCGCCCGGCAGCGGCTGGGCACCGAGGCGACCTGGGCCGTGCTGCGCGCGGCGGTGCACGCCGGCCGGGAGGAGCGGAGGGCGGTGCTCGGCGCGTACCCGTCGGGGATCTCGGAGCGCCACCGCCGCGCCTACGCCGGCCTGGTCGCGACGGCGTGCCGGGCCGACGACCGGGAGGTCCGCCGCGCCGCGTTCGACGCGCTCGGTGAGTGGTCGCCGTGGCTGACCGGCGTCACCGATCTGGTCGTGGACCGGCTCACCGACCCGGAGGAGACGACGCCGGGCATCGGGGTGGCGAACCTGCTGCGGGCCGGTGGTGACGCGGCGTTCCGGGCCGCGCTGACCCGGCTGGTGG
>NZ_JBMVFV010000038.1:0-55281 GCF_049538395.1 Micromonospora sp. AB353
CGCCCGCCGAAGCCGCGCCTGTCGTCCCGGCCCCGCCCCTCGGCCCGGAAGCCGCCCCGGCGCTCAGCCGGGCGGGCGTCGCCCCGGTCACCGAAACGCCGCTCGGCGTGCGGGCGGTCGTCCTGGCGCCGGTCACCGAAGCCGCGCGAGCCGCCCGGCCGGTCGTCGTACCGTCGCTCGTCCCGGTCGTACCCGCGTCCGGCCGCCGGCTGCTGCCGGTCGCCGTACGGCCGGTCGGCCCGCTCGCCGAAGCGCCGGTCGTCGCCGCGCTGGCCGTCGAAGCGCTGGCCGCGGTCGTCGGACCGCTGCTCGCCGAAGCTCCGGCCGTCGGACCGCCGGTCGCCGAAGCGCTCGCCCCGGTCGCCGAAACTCCGGTCGTCGCGACGCTCGGGCCGGTTGAAGCGGCGCTCACCGCCGGACCGCTCACCCGAGTAGCGCTCGCCCGCAGGCCGGTCACCGAAGCGGCGTTCGCCCGTGGGCCGGTCACCGAAGCGGCGCTCGCCCCGGCCGTCACGGTCGCCGAACCGGCGCTCGCCACGGTCGGAGAAGTCGCGTCCGCCACGGTCGGAGAAGCCGCGCCCGCCACGGTCGAAGCCCCGGCCGTCGCGGTCACCGAAGCGGCGCGAGCCGCCGCCGCGTCGCGGCTCCGGCTCGTCCCGCACCGGTACGCCGCTGGGCTCACGCGCGCCGGTCAGCTCGGCCAGCGCCTCGTCGCCCGCCCGGACCCGGGTCTCGGCCGGCTCGACGCCCGCCTTCTCCATCATGGCCAGCGTGGTGCGGCGCTGCTTAGGCAGCACCAGCGTCGCCACCGCGCCCGACTCGCCGGCCCGAGCCGTACGGCCGGCCCGGTGCAGGTAGTCCTTGGGGTCCTTCGGCGGGTCCACGTGCAGCACCAGCGAGACGCCGTCGACGTGGATGCCCCGGGCCGCCACGTCGGTCGCGACCAGCACCGGCGTCCGGCCCTCGCGGAACTCGGCGAGCGTCTTGGTGCGCATGCGCTGGGTCTTGCCGCCGTGCAGCCCACCGGCGCGTACGCCGACGGCCGCGAGCTGTTCGACGAGGCGGTCCACGCCGAGCTGCGTACGGGCGAACAGCATGGTGCGGCCCTCACGGGCGGCGATGGACGCGGCGACGGCGAACTTGTCGTGCGGCGGGATCAGCAGCAGGTGGTGATCCATCGTGGACACGGCGGCGGTGGCCGGTGCGGTCGAGTGGGTGACCGGGTCGGTCATGAACCGCTGGACGAGCGTGTCGACGTCGTTGTCCAGAGTGGCCGAGAACAGCAGCCGCTGGGCGTCCGCCGGAGTCTTCGCCAGCAACTGGGTGACCTCGGGCAGGAACCCCATGTCGGCCATCTGGTCGGCCTCGTCCAGCACGGTGATCTCGACGTCGTCGAGGCGGCACACGCCGCGCTCGATCAGGTCGCCGAGCCGGCCCGGGGTGGCCACGACGATCTCCACGCCGCGGCGCAGCGCGTCGATCTGCCTGTCGTACGGCACGCCGCCGACGGCGGTCTTCAGGAACAGCCCGACCGCCTTGCCGAGCGGCATGAGCGCGTCGTTGACCTGCATGGCCAGTTCACGGGTGGGGACCAGGACCAGGGCGCGCGGGTGCAGCGGCCGGGCCCGGTTGCGGTCGGCGAGCCGGGCGATCACCGGCAGGCCGAAGGCGAGCGTCTTGCCGGAGCCGGTCTGGCCCCGGCCGAGGACGTCGCGGCCCGCGAGCGAGTCGGGCAGGGTGGCCCGCTGGATCTCGAACGGGGTGGTGATGCCCTGCCGGGCGAGCGTCTCGACGACCTGCCGGGGCAGGCCGAGCGAGGCGAAGTCGACGGTCTCGGGCGTCGGGTCGACGGACGGGGACGTGCTGGGTTCAGCGAACGTGGTCAAGAAATACCTCTCGAGCGGGGCGCATCTTCGCGATGGCCCGCCGCGGCCTGTCACGCCGCCGAATCGCCCGCAAGATCGCCCATGGGCGCGCGCAGTCGGGCGCGCCAGGTCAGTGATCGCAGACAAGTGTACGGCGCATCGCCCACTCCGCCACGGCGACGCGAGAACGTAGTGGGCGGGCTCACCCCCGTCACTCGATGAGCATGGTCCCGGTCAGCCCGCTCAACGCGTCGTTGGCCAGGAAGACCACGAGCAGACTGATCGCGATCAACATGGTCAGCGCGACGGCCAGCACGATGAACACCTTCGTGTTGCCGCCCCGGGCCGTCGGCCCCTCCTCGGACCAGCCCTGGGCCAGGATGTGCCCGGTCAGCGACCCGGAGTTCTCCAGCGGGTTGCCCTGCGGGAACGACACGGTGGCGAACCCGGGCCCGTCGGTGCCGCCGTACGCGGTGGTGGCGAGATCCGGATCGGCGGGCTGTGGGCGTACCGGACGGGTGGTGTCGGCGTCGCGGGCGGGCGTGGCCGGCGGCGGCCACGTCGGCAGCGCCGGGGCCGGCACCACGGGCGGCGGTGGGTCCGACACGGGTGCGGCGGCCCACGACGGCGGCGCGGCGGCCGGCGGCGCGACGAGCGGCGCCGGCGGGGTCGGGACGGCGGCCCGCGCGGGCGGGAACACCGGGGTGGCGGGAGGTGCCGGGAACAGCGGCGCGGGCAGCGGGTCCGCCGCGCCGGTCATCGCCGGTGGCGGCGGGAACGGCGGCGCGGGCATCGGACCCGGTGGCGGCGGAGGCGGGGGTACGGGCGGACCCGGCGGCGGTACCGGCGGCCCGGGGATCGGCGGCACCGGGCCGGGCGTCGGCGTCGGCGGGGTGGGCGCGGGCGGCGCGGGCAGGGGCGGCGTGGGCCGCAGCGGCGGCTCCGGTTCGGGTACCGGCGGCGCCGGTGACGGCGGCGTCGGGCCCGGCACCGGGGTCGGCGCCGGCTCGGGTTCCGGGCCGTTCGGCGCCGGGGGTTGCGCGGGCTCCGGCGGCTGGACCGGCTCCGGCGGTTCCGGGTTGACCGGCCCGGCCCGGTAGACGGTGGCGGCGGCGGGCGGCGTGGCCACCACGGAGGCGGCGACCTCCTCGGCCGAGACGCGGCTCAGGCCGGGCACCGACGCGCTGGCCCGGGCGGGCGCGGATCCGGCCTGCTCGCCGCCCGTGGACGCGCCGGTGAGCGGGTCCGGGCGGTCGGCGGCGGAGGCCGGTGCCGCGTTCGGCGGAGACTCGACCGAACCGGCTGCCGGGGACGGGGAGTCGTCGGTCCCGTCCGCCTGCTCGGCCGGTGCGGTGTCGCGCTCCGGTGCGGCGTCGGCCGGTGCTGCCGCGTCCGCGGTTGCGGCGGCCGGCGCGGGCACGCGTGCGGAACCGGAGACGCGGGGTGCCGGGATGGCGGCCGGAGCACTGCCGGGCGTACCCGGGGAGGCGTCGCCGTCGGCCTCCGCGGTGGCGGGCGTGGGTGCCGTGCCGGCGGTCGGCTGAGGTGTCACCTGGCGTTCGCCCACGGCGAAGGCGGACCAACTGGACGGCGGCACGGTGGCGCCGGGCAGACGCCGGTCCAGCGGCGGTGGGGTCTCCGCCGGGGTGCCCGCCCGGTACGTCGTCGGTCCGGACTGCGGAATCGGCTGCGCGTCACCGGCAGGCGGCGGTACGGCCGCGCCGGCGACCGACACCCGCGCCCGCGCGACGGCTACCGGCGCGGCCGAACCACCGTCGTCGTCGCCGGCCGGTTCGGCGGGGTCGGGCGTCGGTCCCGGGTGGACCTTCTCCGCCGGAACGTCCTGCTCGCCCATCTCGCCCCTCCGCACCCACGCTCGCCTCCGGCCGTGGCGCCGACCGGACGTGCCTGGATCTCACCGTGCCACATTCCGGCCCGGGAACACAGCCGGAGTGGCGGTTGGGTCAGTCGGCGCTGCTGCTCGGGCTGGCGGAGCCGCTGCCGGACGTGCTGCTCGACGGGGCGACGCTGCTTCTCGACGGGGCGACGCTGCTGCTGCTCGGCGCGGCGCTGCTGGTGTCCGGCTCGGCGCTCGCGCTCTGGCTCGGCGTCGGGTCGGGCGAGTCGGTCGGGCTCGGCGGCGGTGTGGTCGGTGCCGGGCTGGACGTCGTCGGCTTCGGCGTCGGCGTGGTGGGCTTCGGCGTGGTCGGCGTCGGCTTGGGCGTGGTCGACGGCTTCGGGGTGGTGGGCGTCGGCTTCGGCGTGGTCGACGGCTTCGGCGTGGCCGGCACGGTGGGCGGCGGGGCGGGCGTGGCCGGGGCGGGAACCGCTCCGATCACCCGGGTCGCGGCGTAGAGCCGGGACCAGCGGACCACCGAGATCTTGACGACGTCGCCGGTCCGCGGCGCCTCCACCATCTTGCCGTTGCCGATGTACATGGCGACGTGGTGGACGCTTGTCCAGCTGCTGCTGGAGGCGAAGAACAGCAGGTCACCGGGGAGCAGGGCGGTCGGCGAGACGGTGCGGGACCGGGTGGCGAAGTACTGGTCCTTGGCGACGCGGGGCAGGCCCCGGTAGCCGGCCGCCTGGTAGGAGGCGAGCATCAGGCCGGAACAGTCGAACCGGTCCGGGCCCTCGGCCGCCCACAGGTAGGGGTCGCCGAGCTGGGCGAGGGCGTAGCGCACGGCGGCGAGCGCCCGCGGGTCCGCCACCAGGCCGTCGATGCTCTGGTCGACCACGTACGAGGTGCCGAGCCGTTGCTCGGCGGCGTCCGCCAGGCGCTCGATCTCCAGCAGCTTGGCCGCGTTCTCCTTGCGCAACGCGACGAGCGCGGTCTCCTGCTTGCGCAGGTCGGTCTCGGCGCGGGTGAACTCCGCGGCCTTCTCGCCGGCCCGGCGCTGAACCGACTCGTGTGCCTTCCGGGCGGCCTCCTCGGCGCTGGTGGCACGCAGGAGTTCGCCGGTCACCGACGTGGTGGCGCCCTCGGCCTTGTCGCCGCGGGTGATGCGCTGGAGGTTGGCGAAGTCGCGCAGGCTCGCGCCGAACTCGCCGGGCGGCAGCGCCGCGTCGGCCTTCACGGCGTCGGCGGCGGCGCTCTTGGCGTTTTCCTGGGCGCGGCGGAGCGCGTCCTGGGCCTCCTTGAGCCGGGCGGCGGACTGGGTCAGCTCGGTCTGCGCGGCGTCCCGCTCGGTCTTGATCCCGAGCAGCGCCTCACCGAGCTGGGTCACCCGGGCGTCGAGCTGGTTGATCTGCGCGATCAGCGGGCCGTCGGCCGGGTTGGTGACGCCTGTGGTGCCCGGCAGGCCGGTCGCGCCACCCGGGGTGGTGACGCCGGGCAGACCCGGGACGGTGCCGGGGAGGCCGGGAACGGTGCCCGGCACGCCGGGAACGCCGCGGACGGTGCCGGACGAGCCGGGCAGTTGCAGCGGGCCGGTGACCTGGGGCCGGGAACCGGTGTCGGGCACCACGTCGGGCAGCGGATCGGCCCAGGCGGGTGTGGCGAGCGCCGCGGCCGCGACCGCCCCCAGGAGGGCGGACCAGAGCGCCGGGCGCAGGATCGGTGAGATCACCGGCTGCCGTCCTCGTCGCCGTCGGGCCTTGGTGCTGTGAGCCATACCGCTCCCCGTCCGGTCTGGGGTCCGTCACGCGTGGTTGGGGCGTGTCGGGACAGGACGGCCCTGGTGTGTGTTCCGCCCCACCCTGTCTTACCTCACGGTTGCGACGATGTCGATGTGCGGAGCGTGACCACGGGTGAACCGGCACGCCCAGGTCGGCGGCCGGTCGGACCCGCGACGTACGCTCGATCGGGAACCCAGGTGGAAGGACGTGGCTTTCGGATGGACGCCGGACTCAAGCGCGAACTCGAGGCGAAGGTGTACGCGGGGGAGCGGCTGACCCGCGAGGACGGCATCGCCCTCTACGCCAGCGACGACCTGACCTGGCTGGGCCGGCTGGCCCACCACAGGCGTACCGAGCTCAACGGCGACCGGGTGATGTTCAACGTCAACCGGCACCTGAACCTGACGAACGTCTGCTCCGCGTCGTGCGCGTACTGCTCGTTCCAGCGCAAGCCGGGCGAGAAGGACGCCTACACGATGCGCATCGACGAGGCGGTCCGCAAGGCCAAGGAGATGGAGGACGAGCAGCTCACCGAGCTGCACATCGTCAACGGCCTGCACCCGACGCTGCCCTGGCGCTACTACCCGAAGGTGCTGCGCGAGCTGAAGGCCGCGCTGCCGAACGTCAACCTCAAGGCGTTCACCGCGACCGAGGTGCAGTGGTTCGAGAAGATCAGCGGGCTCACCGCCGACGCGATCCTCGACGAGCTGATGGACGCCGGCCTGGAGTCGCTCACCGGCGGCGGCGCGGAGATCTTCGACTGGGAGGTCCGGCAGCACATCGTCGACCACAACTGCCACTGGGAGGACTGGTCGCGCATCCACCGGCTGGCCCACTCGAAGGGCATGAAGACGCCGTCGACGATGCTCTACGGCCACATCGAGGAGCCCCGGCACCGGGTCGACCACGTGCTGCGGCTGCGTGAGCTGCAGGACGAGACCGGCGGTTTCCAGGTGTTCATCCCGCTGCGCTACCAGCACGACTTCGTCGACTCGGCGGACGGCAAGATCCGTAACCGGATCCAGGCCCGGACCACGATGGCCTCGCCGGCCGAGTCGCTCAAGACGTTCGCGGTCTCCCGGCTGCTGTTCGACAACGTGCCGCACGTGAAGTGCTTCTGGGTCATGCACGGGCTGTCGGTCGCGCAGCTCTCGCTGAACTTCGGTGTCGACGACCTGGACGGCTCGGTCGTGGAATACAAGATCACCCACGACGCCGACTCGTACGGCACGCCGAACACCATGCACCGCGACGACCTGCTGCACATGATCTGGGACGCCGGCTTCCGTCCGGTCGAGCGGAACACCCGCTACGAGATCGTCCGCGAGTACGACGGCCCGCCGTCGCTGGCGGAGCGCCGGTCCGAGCCGCAGCAGGTCTGGGCCTGACCTGGCGATGAGCGACGAGGAACAGCAGCGCGGCTTCCCCCGGCGCGACGCCGAGGGCCGCATCCTCACCCTCGGTGACCTGCTCGGGGTGAGCCTGGCCGGCCTGGTCATCGGGGTGCTGGCGCTGCTGGTCTTCGAGTGGGCGTTCGCCACAGTGGGCGACAGCGGCTTCGGGGGTACGAACGGCTGGCTCGCGGTGATCCTGCCGCTCTGGCTGTTCTGGGACGAGTTCCGGGCCTGGGAGTTCGGCGCCGCCCGGGTGGTGGCCGCGCTGGCCGGTCTCGGGCTCGGCATCGTCGCCGGTCTGCTGGCCGCGGGCCTGGCCTCCGGGCTGCCCGCGCTGTTCACCGGCGCGCTGGCCGCGGCGGTGTTCACCGTGGTCTACGCCGTCATCTGGTTTCATGGCGTGCACTGGCTGGCCCGGCGTACGGGCTGAGGCACGGAGAGAGTGGGAATGCGGGAATGAGCGCGGCGGTCAAGTACACGCTGGGCCGGGTCGGGCTGTTCGTCGCCGTGCTGGCAGCCCTCTGGTTCGTCGAGATGAACATGTTCCTGCGGCTGATGGTGGCGCTGATCTCCTCCGCCGCGCTGTCGTTCTTCCTGTTGCGCAACTGGCGGGACGAGATGGCCGGGGAGATGGCGGAGGCGTCGGAGCGGCGTCGCGCGGAGAAGGACCGGCTGCGCTCGGCGCTCGCCGGTGACGACGAGCCGGGCACCGCGCCGGCCACCGAGCCGGACGCCGAGCGCCGCGACGGCTGAGCGGACGAACGAGGGGCCCGGCGCCGGACACGGCACCGGGCCCCTCGTCGTCACCGGCCGGCCGAACCGTTCACCGGCCGGCCGGGCCGTTCACCAGTTGGTCGAGCCCGGGACGACCGGCCACGGCCGGTCGGCCGGCTTGATCAGGTACGCGATGCCGCCGGAGCCGGAGGCCACCGTGCCGTTGGCCCGGTAGCGCTTGGTGCGCAGCCAGATCTGCTCGAACTGCTCCCGCTTGTAGACGTTGCGGACCGCGTCGTTCGACGAGGACGCCGGGTCGTTGACGATCACGTCACCGTCGGCGGTGAAGCCGACGATCACGAACAGGTGCCCGGAGGTGCCGTAGTTGGCGCCGTCCAGCTCGCTGGCGAGGAACGACTGCGAGGTCACCACCGGGATGCCCGCCTTGATGAACCGCTCCGCCTCGTCCAGCGAGTGCAGCCGCGTGACCCGCGCCTCCAGGCCGGGGAAGCTCGCCGCGTACGCGGTGTTGAACGGCCAGTTGCCGGCGCCCTCGTACTCGTAGTCGTAGGTCATCCGGGCGGCGTGGTCGACGGTCGGGTCGGGGTAGGAGGGGTCGACCCAGGAGGTGTCCTCGGCCGAGGGCTTGCGGCCCCAGTACTCGACCACCATCTCCGTCGAGGTGGGTGAGCACCACGCCTCGCCGCCGCCGTCGTACTCGGGGTACTCGCCGATGTGGACGTTCTGCGAGTAGCGCGGTACGGCCAGCTCGGTGCCCCGGGCGATGCCGCCCCGGCTCGGCGTGACGGTGAACCGGTCCGGCACGTTCGACGCCATCGCGCCGAGCATCCGGACCTGCGGCGCGGCTGCCTGGCCGGGCGCGCGGTAGAGCGTCAGCCGCAACTGGTACGAGCGCAGCAGCACCCCGGCGTCGGCGTCGTCGACCGAGAACGTGTCGGTCCAGATGCTCGACCACGGGTCGCCCTGGCCGTCCAGCGTGGAGCGCTTGATGTCCTGGTCGCCGGAGGCCCAGCGGCCCATGACGTACCAGGGGGTCTGTGCCCCGGTGTTGTACGTGCCGTGCAGCTCGACCTGGATCCAGGTGCCGGCCGGGGTGGCGGCGTTCCACGACGCGACCATCTCGGTGGCGTCGAAGCCGATCCGCCGCTCGGGTGAGGTCCAGGTGGCGTACTCCCAGGTACGGGTCGTGCCGGTGTGTTCGTCGGTGAACTCGGTGGTGCCCGCCGGGCGGGCGATGGTCAGCGCCGGGTGGCGCCCCGGTACGGCGCGGGTGCCCTGGTGGGTGCCGGTACGCCAGTCGGGGAAGCGGGAGAACTCCTGGAAGGTGATCTGTTCGTCGTGCGTGACGCCCGGTCGCGGGGCTTGTGCCTGGACCGGTGCGCTGGTGCCGAGGAGGGTGAGCGCGGTGAGGCCGGCGAGGGCGGCCGCGCGCATGGGTCGTCCGAACATGGCAGCTCCACAGGGAGACGGCATCGTTGCCGTTCACTGTCGCGCTTGGCGGGAAGTTTCGCCAGATGTTCAGGCATAGAAAATCATTGCCGAAGTGACGATCAGGTCGGGATGACCGAAGGCAAAGACAGATATTGATATGACCATGTGTCTCCTGGTGGAGTGTGCGGACAACGGGATCTCCCGTACCCCCAGGAGGTTGTCCATGGCCTTCCGCGCCTCTCCGCTCCGCCGCCGGCTGGCGCTCGCCGCCGCCGTCGGCCTCACCATCGTCGCCGCGGCCGCAGCCCCCGCCGTCGCCCGACCCGCACCGGAAGGCTCCGGCGAGCCGACCACAGTCGCCTACCGGGTGCTCGGCCCGCGTACGGCGGCCGACCGCACCGCGGTCGCCTCCACCGGTGCCGCGATCGACTACTCCGAGCACGGCGTGCTGCACGTCACGGCGACCAAGGCCGAGGCCAACGCGATCACCCGGCTCGGATTCCGGCTCGAGAAGGACGTCGTGCCGGAGCACGACCACGCCGACGGGGGCATGACCGCCAACGCGTTCCCGCCCGCCGACTCGAACTACCACGACTACGCCGAGCTGACAGCGGTGGTGAACAAGGTGGTAGCCGACCACCCGACCGTCGCCCGGAAGCTGAGCATCGGCACGTCGTACCAGGGCCGGGACCTGATGGCGGTGAAGATCTCCGACAACGTCGCCACCGACGAGGCCGAGCCGGAGATCCTGTTCAACGCCCAGCAGCACGCCCGTGAGCACCTGACCGTCGAGATGGCGATCTACCTGCTCAACCTCTTCACCGACAACTACGGCAGCGACTCCCGGATCACCAACATCGTCAACACCCGGGAGATCTGGATCGTCCCCACCGTCAACCCGGACGGCAGCGAGTACGACATCGCCACCGGCTCGTACCGCTCCTGGCGCAAGAACCGGCAGCCCAACAGCGGTTCCACAGCCATCGGCACCGACCTGAACCGCAACTGGAGCTACCAGTGGGGCTGCTGCGGCGGCTCGTCCGGCACCAAGTCGTCGGACACCTACCGGGGCCCGTCCGCCTTCTCCGCACCGGAGACCGCGGCGCTGCGCAACTTCGTCAACAGCCGGGTCGTCGGCGGAGTGCAGCAGATCAAGGCGAACATCGACTTCCACACCTACTCGCAGCTGGTGCTCTGGCCGTACGGATACACGTACAGCAACACCGCCACCGGGATGAACGCCGACCAGTACAACACCTTCGCCACCATCGGGCGGCAGATGGCGGCGACGAACAACTACACCCCGGAACAGTCGAGCGACCTCTACATCGCCGACGGCACCAGCATCGACTGGATGTGGGGCGCCCACAAGATCTGGGCGTACACCTTCGAGATGTACCCCGGCTCGGCCTCCGGCGGCGGTTTCTACCCGCCGGACGAGGTGATCCCGGCGCAGACCTCACGCAACCGGGAGGCCGTGCTGATCCTGTCCGAGTACGCCGACTGCCCGTACCGGGCGATCGGCAAGCAGAGCCAGTACTGCTGACCTCACCACCGGGCGGGAACCCCGGTTCCACCCCCGCCGGGGTTCCCGCCCACCCCGCCCGTCCGGACGATCTCCGCTGGTCGTGCGCTACCGTGGCACCGACCGTGCCACAGCGAAGCCGGTGCGAAACCGGCGCTGTCCCGCAACTGTGATGCCCCGTACGGTCGGCGCCGGCCTCCCGCCGGCGCCGACGGACGTGGGACGAGCCAGGTCGCCTGCGGCCCGGTCGCGACACGCGCTCTCGAGGAAGGGCGCCTCGCGGACGGGCCTTTCCCCCTGTCGGCGAAGCACCACACTCCTCGACCGACAGGAGGCCCCATGTCCCGACGTACCCCCCGGCTCTTCGCCACCGCGCTCGCGGCCGGCGTGCTGCTCCTCGGCGGCTGCGCCGAGAAGACCTCGACCGACACCCCCGCCGCCGGCGGCTCCGGCGGCGCGTTCCCGGCCACCGTCGGCAAGCTGACGCTGGAGAAGCGGCCCGAGAAGATCGTCTCGCTCTCGCCGACCTCCACCGAGATGCTCTTCGCCATCGGCGCCGGCAAGCAGGTCACCGCCGTCGACGACCAGTCGAACTACCCGGCCGAGGCGCCCCGCACCGACCTGTCCGGCTACCAGCCGAACGCCGAGGCGGTCGCCTCCCGCAACCCCGACCTGGTGGTGATCTCGGACAACCTCAACAAGATCGCCGACCAGCTCGTCGCGCTGAAGATCCCGGTCCTGCAGATCCCCGCCGCGGCCACGCTCGACGACACGTACCGGCAGCTCACCGACCTGGGCACGCTCACCGGCCACCGGTCCGAGGCGGACGCCGTCGTGCAGAAGATGAAGGACGACATCACCGCGCTGACCAAGGATCTGCCGAAGCGTACGGAGAAGCCGACCTACTTCCACGAGCTGGGCCCGGAGCTGTACAGCGCGACCAGCAAGACCTTCATCGGCAGCATCTACGCGCTCGCCGGCCTGGAGAACATCGCCGACGCGTCCGACGCCGACGGGAAGAACGGCGGCTACCCGCAGCTCTCCCAGGAGGTCATCGTCAAGGCGAACCCCGACTTCGTCTTCCTCTCCGACACCAAGTGCTGCAAGCAGAACGCCGACACGGTGAAGGCGCGCAGCGGCTGGTCCGGCATCAACGCCGTGAAGAACAACCAGATCGTGGAGCTGGACGACGACATCGCCTCGCGCTGGGGCCCGCGCGTGGTCGACCTGCTCAAGGTGATCGTCGACGCCACCGCCAAGGTCCCGGCCTGACCGTGGCCCTACGACAGGCGGACTCCGCCCCTCGCCCGGCCGGGACGCCCGACGCGCCCCGGCCGGGTGCCCGGCTACCCCGGCCCCTGCGGCGTGGGTCGCGCGGCACCGGCGCCCCGGTCCGGCCCGCCGGGCTGCGTAAGCGCTGGCTGTTCGCCGGTGTCGTGGCGGTGCTCGTCGCGCTGGTGGCGGGCGTCTCCCTCGGCCCGGTCAGCCTGCCACCCGGCAGCGTCGCGGCCGAACTGCTCAACCTGCTGCCCGGCGTGCACCTGGACAGCGGGCTCACCGAGCGGGAAGTCGCGATCATCACCGAGCTGCGGCTGCCCCGGGTCGTGCTCGGCCTGCTCGTCGGCGCGCTCCTCGCCCTGGCCGGCGGCTGCTACCAGGGCGTCTTCCGGAACCCGCTGGCCGACCCGTACCTGCTCGGCGTGGCGGCCGGCGCCGGATTCGCGGTCACCGCGGCGATCGTGCTCGGCGCCGGTGCGGGCGGCGCGCTGACCGGGCTGCCGATCACCATTCCGCTCGCCGCGTTCGTCGGGTCGCTCGGCGCGGTCGTGCTGACGTACCTGCTCGGCGCCGCCGGTGGCCGGGACCGGTCCCCGGCCACGCTGATCCTGGCCGGCGTGGCGGTGTCCGCGTTCTTCGCCGCCGGGCAGACGTACCTGCTGCAACAGCACTCCGACAACATCCAGCAGGTCTACTCCTGGCTGCTCGGGCGGCTCGCCACCGCCGGCTGGCACGACGTGTGGCTGGTCCTGCCGTACTTCGTGCTCACCTCCGTGGTGGTGCTGCTGCACCGGCGTGAGCTGGACGTGCTCTCCGTCGGCGACGACGAGGCCGCCGGGCTCGGCCTGCACCCGCAGCGCTCCCGCTACCTGCTGATCGCCGCCGCGTCGCTCGGCACCGCCGCCGCCGTCTCCGCGTCCGGGCTGATCGGCTTCGTCGGCATCATCGTGCCGCACACCATGCGGCTGCTCGCCGGTTCCAGCCACCGGGTGATCCTGCCGCTGTCGATGCTGTTCGGCGGCGCGTTCCTGGCGCTGACCGACGTGGTCGCCCGTACCGCGGCCGCACCCGCCGAGATCCCGATCGGCGTGGTCACCGCGCTGCTCGGCGGCCCGTTCTTCGTGCTGGTCCTGCGGACCGCCCGCCGGGTGGCGATGTGAACGCCCCCGCGGTACGCGTCCACGACCTGCGCGTCGCCCTGGGCGGCACCCCGGTCCTGGCCGGCGTCGACCTCACCGTCACGGCAGGCGAGTGGGTCACCGTGATCGGACCCAACGGCGCCGGCAAGTCGACCCTGTTGCGCGCCGTCGGCGGCCTGCTGGCCGCGCCGGGCGAGGTGGCACTCTTCGGTACGCCGATCGGCGCGCTCCGCCGCCGCGATCGCGCCCGGATCGTGGCCACCGTGGCGCAGTCCCCGGTCGTACCGTTCGGCATGTCGGTGTTCGACTACGCGCTGCTCGGGCGCACCCCGTACATCCCGCCGCTGGGCCGCGAGTCCGCCGCCGACCTGGCCGCCGTGCACGAGGTGCTGGACCGGCTCGACCTGGGCCCGTTCGCCCACCGCGAGCTGGCCACCCTGTCCGGCGGCGAGCGGCAGCGCGTCTTCCTGGCCCGGGCGCTGGCCCAGGGCGCCACCCTGCTGCTGCTCGACGAGCCGACCAGCGCGCTGGACATCGGGCACCAGCAGGAGGTGCTGGAACTGGTCGACCAGCTCCGCCGCGAGCACGGCCTGACAGTGCTCGCCACCATGCACGACCTCTCCATCGCCGGCGAGTACGCCGACCGCCTGGTGCTGCTCGCCGACGGCCGGGTGGCAGCCGCCGGGCCGCCCGAGGAGGTGCTGACCGAGGAGCTGCTTGCCCGTCACTACCGCGCCCACATCCGGGTGATCCCCGGTGACCACGGCCCCCTGGTGGTCCCCGTGCGCCCCACCTGACCCGTCCCGCCCTCACCCCGCCCTGCCCTGCCCTGCCCCTCGATCTTGCACTTTCCGCCCTGGGAAAAGGCGCATGAACCACGCCTGAAGGGCCGCAGCTGCAAGATCGGCGGAGGGATCCGGCTGCCGGGACGACAGGTAGATCTTGGTACGAAAAGGCCCTCCTGGGGGCCGTTCCGTACCAAGATCTCGACCGTCCCCGCCTCTCCCCGTCGATCTTGGGATCTCGGTCCGGGTAAAGGTGCGTATGCCCCACCGTGGGGGCCGCAACTGCACGATCGGCGAGGCGAGGCGAGGCGAGGCGGGGGGCGTGGGTCAGCGGAGGGTGGAGATGGAGAAGAGGGCGCCGGCCGGGTCTCGTAGGGCGGCGCTGCGGCCGGCCGGGTTGTCGCGCGGCGGGACCAGGATCGTGCCGCCCAGCTCGGCGGCCCGGGCCGCGGCGGCGTCGGCATCCTCCACCGCGAAGTACACCGCCCAGTACGCGGGCAGGTCCTCCGGCATCGGCTCGGCCCGGGGGAGCATCCCGGCGACGATCCGGGCACCGCAGCGCCACCCGGTGTACGCGACCGGCCCGGCCGGACGTTCCTCCGGATGCCAGCCGAAGACCAGCGCGTAGAACTCCTTCGCGCCCTCCGGGTCGGGAGTGACCAGCTCGTTCCAGCACATCGCGCCGGGCGCGTTGTACAGCTCTGCCCCGCGCATCGCCATCGGCTGCCACACGCTGAACACCGCGCCGGCCGGGTCGGCGAGCACCGCCATCCGGCCCTGCTGGGCGACGTCGAACGGGGATACGACGACCTGCCCGCCGGCCGCCTCGACCCGGGTGGCGACCAGGTCGGCGTCGTCGGTCGCCACGTACGTGGACCAGACCGGCACCTGGTCCGGCGTACCGGGTGGGCCGGCCCCCGCGACCGCCTTGCCGTCCTTGCGGAAGACGGTGTAGCCGCCTGCTTCCGGTTCGGGGGAGATCTCTCCGGTCCAGCCGAACAGCTCGGGGTAGAACCGTCGTGCGTCGTCCAGGCCGGGCGTGGCCAGGTCCGTCCAGCAGGGCGTGCCGGGCTCGACGCCGTTCACGGTGACCCCTCTCGCCGGGGGCGGCTCCACGCGCCCGCCCTGTCGGCATCGTGGCACCGCCGGGTCGGCCACCGGGCCGGAACCGGACAAAAGGTCAGCTGAAGCGGCGTCCCTCGTCCCGCCGGTACGCCCAGCCGGCGAGCGCGGCGAGCACCAGCACCCAGACCACGAGCATCACCAGCGCCCGGGTGTCCGGCCGGAAGTCGGTGACCGCCGCCCAGATCAGTTCCACGGCGCCCCGGGTCGGCAGGTAGGGCGCGATCGCCTTGATGAAGCCGGGCGCGTCGTCCGGCCCGGAGAGCAGGCCACCGCCGAACGCGAGCGGGAAGAAGATCACCTGTGCGACCACGATCGCCGCCTTGCTCGGCAGCGAGTAGCCGATCGTCAGGCCGAGCAGCGTGAACGGCACCGAGATCACGGCCACCGCGCCGAGCCCGAGCAGGAACTGCACCGCGCTGACCCGGGCCTCGGTGGCGACCGCCGCGATCACCACCACCGGGATCATCGACACGTACGTCAGCACCAGTCCGGCCAGGATCCGCCCGGCCAGCCGCGGCGCCGGTCCGGCCGGCAGGGTCCGGGTGTACGGGTTCCAGGGCTGGTCGCGGTCCTCGGCGACGCCCACGCCGTACTGGAAGATGTTGGCGCTCATCACCGCGAACGTCACCATGGCGGCGGTGGCGTAGGTGGCGCCGGCCGGATCGTCGCCGGCGAACGGCACCACGAAGAAGAGCATCGCGGCGGCGGGGAAGAACGCGCTGCCGACCACCGCCACCGGGATCCGGATGATCTCCAGGAGCTGGTAGCGGGCGTGGACCAGGGCGAGCGGCACGGTGGTCTCCTAGGCGGCTGTGGGCGCGGGCCGGTCCTCGGCCGTGATGGCGAGGAACGCCTCCTCCAGCGAGGTGGGCCGGACCTCCAGGTCGCGGAACGCCACCCCGGCGGTGACCAGGTCGCGGACGAGCTGGTCGGCGTCGGTGGTGAGCAGGTGCACCCGCCCGTCGGCGCGTTCGGTGGCGACCACGCCCGGCAGCGCCGGCAGGTCGTCGGCGACCAGGCTGACCCGGCGTACGCCGACGATCCCGCGGATCGCCGCCACCGAGTCGTCGGCCAGCACCCGCCCGTGGCCGATCACCACGACCCGCTGCGCGAGCGCCTCCACCTCCTCCAGGTAGTGGCTGCTCAGCAGCACGGTGCCGCCGTCGGCGTGGAAGCCGCGGATCGCGTCCCAGAGCGCGTGCCGCGCCTCCAGGTCGAGGCCGGTGGTCGGCTCGTCGAGCACCACCAGCCGGGGACGGCCGACGAACGCCAGCGCCACGGCGAGCCGGCGACGCTGACCACCGGAGAGGCCGCCGGTCTGCCGGCGTACCTGGTCGGCCAGGCCGAACCGGTCGAGCAGTTCGCCGCGTGGCACCGGGTCGGGGAAGTGCGCGGAGACGAAGTCGACCACCTCACCGACCCGCAGCGTGCCGGGCAGGCCGGTCTCCTGCGGGGTGACGCCGAGCTGCCGCCGGCTCGCCGGGTCGCGCGGGTCGCCGCCGCACAGCTCGACCCGGCCGGCGGTGGGCCGGCGCAGCCCGACCAGCAGGTTGATCAGCGTGCTCTTGCCGGCGCCGTTCGGGCCGAGCAGGCCGACCAGCTCCCCGGCCCGGACGGTCAGGTCGACCCGGTCCAGCGCCAGCACGTCGCCGTAGCGGCGACTGACCTGTTCGGCGCGGGCCAGGATCATCGGCGATCTCCTCGGGCGGAAGGGCTGTACCTCCCCTGTCTACCGCGCGTGCGCCAGCCCTGCTGTCCCCTGACCGGGTGCCCGCATCCCCTAGTCTGGTGGCGCCGTCGACGACGGTGGAAGTTCCGACCGGACACTGGGGAGGGTCCGTGACCAGTCCGAGCAGGAATCTCGACGTCCAGCCGGAGGCGCTGAGGGCGTTCGCCGCCGCCTCCCGGGACCGGGCCGGCCGGTTCCGCGAGCTGGAGCGGGTGTTCCGCGACGGCCACGTGGCCCGGCACTCCTTCGGTGTGATGCCCGCGTCGTTCAGCCTCGCCGCCGCGTACGAGCAGCAGTTCGAGGCGTGCCTGCAGGGGCTGGCGGACGGTGCCGAGACCATGCTGACCGTCGCCACGGGGCTCGCCGAGACCGCCGCCGCCTACGACGACACGGACTCGGCGAACGACACGATGTTCACCGCCGGCGGCTGAGGGGGAGCGGCATGAGCACCGAGGCGCTCCAGCGCAACAAGACCTACTTCGAGCAGATCGTGTCGGGCACGCCCGACCCGTTCAAGCCGCTGTCGAACGCGGTGCTGTGGCCGTTCGAGCAGCTCTTGGAACTGGTCGCCGGTGAGCCGGACGACCTGATGCGGGCGGCCCAGCTCGCGATGACCACCGGTGAGGCGGTCCGGCAGATCGCCGGTGACCAGATCGCCGACCGGGCGCGGCTGCGCGGCGCCTGGGACGGCGACGCGGCGGAGAAGTTCCACGCCTCGATGCAGTCCATCGAGGAGGCGATGGACGATCTCGCAAAGGGGCTGGACGGCACCAAGGAGGTGCTCGTCGACTCCGCGAACGCGTCGGTGGACGCGTTCAACCTGCTGGTCGAGCTGATCCTGGAGTTCCTGCTCTGGTTCCTGACCGAGATCATCATCGCCGCGGTGGCGGCGGCGCTGAGCGCCGGCGTGAGCCTGGCCGCCACAGTGGTGCGGGTGCTGGCCCGGCTCGCCACCACCGTCGGCCGCATGGTCAAGATCGTGGCGCGGTTCGCGGAGATCCTCACGAAGCTCGCCACCAAGCTCCAGAAGGTCGCCAACCTGCTCGACCACTACGCCAAGGTGGTGATGGAGCTGCGCCGGGCCAAGAAGGCGTACAGCGCGTTCAGCAAGTCCGGCTACACGAAGGCGGCGCTCGCCTTCAAGGTCGAACGCGCCGCCGTGCTCTTCCCGGGCAAGTTCGCCATCAACCAGGCGTCCCCGGTGAACATCCCCGGCATCGGCGGCGCCCTGCTCGACACCGGGATGGGCCTGCACGACGTCTCCGACGGGCGCAAGGACCGCAACTACCTGGTGGACGGCACGTACCGCGACGACCTCGGCCCGTACACCAAGGGCGTGCAGAACGTGTTCGACTCGATCGTGAACTGAGAGGCAGCAATGACGTTCCCGGCCCTGGACCGGATCGAGGCGCTGGCCCGCAACCTGGACGGGTGGCAGCGCGAACTCGGCGCGCGGATGGCCGAGCTGGAGCAGAGCAGCGCCGAGGGGGTCAGCGACTCCGGCCTGGTCACCGTCGTGGCCGCCGCCGACGGCAAGATCCTCTCCACCGACATCAACGCGCGGGCCATGCGCTTCGACTCGTACACGCTCGCCGAGGAGATCACCTCGGCGGCGAACCGGGCGCAGGAGGCCGCCGCCGCCCGGGTACGCGAGATCGTCGGCGAGGTGATGGGCAACGCGCCGGGCGCGGAGCGCCCCGCCGACGACGGCTACGGCCACGACCGATACTGAGCCGATGGACGAGACCAGATACCGCGACCGGATCGGCCTGCTCGTCGAGCCGGGCGAGCGCGTCCTGGCCCACGCCAAGGCCGACGTCGGCCAGGGGCTCGCTCCGGCGCCGCCGCCCGAGCCGGAGTCCACTGCCGAGCCGAGCCGGCGGACTGTCGGCTCGGTGCTGCTCAACGTGCTGCTGCCCCTTGCCACCTGGGATCGCGGGGACCGCCTGGTCGACCTGATCGGCTGGGGGATCGCCGGACGCGGCGCGCCCGGTTCGGCCGCCTCCCGGCTGCACCGCGCGCTCCGCCCGCCCCGGCCCGACCTCCAGGTCCGGGAGACGCTGCTCGCGGTCACCGACCGGCGGCTGGTGGTGTGCCGTACCGGCGGGGTCAAGCTGCTGGCCGGGCGCGAGGCCGAGGAACGCGCGCTGGCCGAGACCGTGGTGGCCTGGTCGGCCACGCGCGGCGAGGTCGCCTCCGCGCGGGTGGGCTGGCACCGGCTCAACCCGAAGCGGCTGCGGATCGACTTCACCGACGGTTCGTGGCTGTCGTTCACCGTGCCGATCGCCGAGTCCGGCCGCCCGCTGCGCGAGGTCGCCGCCGCACTGTCCGCCTGACCGGACCCGCCCTGCCGGGCCCGCGGCCGGCCGTCCAGAACCGCGGTCGGCCGGCCACATCAGCGCGGCTGGCCCGCCCGCGTCCGAGCGACCGGTCCGCCCGCGTCACCGTGGCCGGGCTGGCCGGGTCAGGCGGTCAGCGGCGCGGGCAGCGGCTCGCGGTGCAGCACGGCCAGGCGGGAGACCGCCCGGGTCAGCACCACGTAGAGGCGGTGCAGCCCGCGCGGCTCGGCGGCCACGATCGCGGCCGGCTCGACGACCACCACGTGGTCGTACTCCAGGCCCTTGACCAGCGTCGCCGGGACCACCGTGACGCGCGCCGCGGCCTCGACGTCGTCGGCCGTCGCGGTCTCGACGCCCGCGTCGGCGAGCGCCGCGCGGAGCCGGTCGACCGCGTCGTCGGCGGCGATCACACCGACCGAGCCGTCGTGCGCGAGCGCCGCCCGCACCTCGGCCACCGTCGCGGCCGTCAGGTCCTCGGCGGTACGCACATCGAGCGCGCCGTCGTTGCGGAGCGACCGGGCCGGGGGTACGTCGACGGCGAGCGCCGGCAGCAGCCGGTTCGCGAACGCCACCACGGCGGCCGGCACTCGGAAGCCCACGCTCAGCGGCACCACCGCGGCGTCCGGCTTGCCCAGGTGGGCCAGGGACTCCCGCCAGTCGGTGGCCGCCCACGGCGCGGTGCCCTGGGCCAGGTCGCCGAGCAGCGTGATCGAGCCGTGCTCGCTGCGCCGGGCGATGGCGCGGCACTGCATCGGGGAGAGGTCCTGCGCCTCGTCGACCACCACGTGCCCGAAGCCGGCGGGCCGTTCCAGCAGCCCGGCCACCTCGTCGATGAGCACCGCGTCGGCAGCGGTCCATCGTGTCGCCTTCGCGGTGCGGCCGATCTTGCCGGAGCGGAACAGGTCCTGCTCTTCGGGCGTGAGCAGGCCGTCCGCGGCGGCGGCGAGCGCGTCGGCGTCGGTACGCAGCCGGTGCAGCAGTCCGTCCGGCGTGAGCGCCGGCCAGACCGTGTCGAGCAGGTCGGTGACCGGCTTGATCCGGCTCATCCGGCGTAGCCAGGCGTCGCTCGGTGACTCCGCCCGGCGCGCCTCGGCCTGGCGTTGCAGCAGCCCCACCACCCGCGCCCGGACCCGCTCCCGGCCGGTGGCGTAGGGCAGACCCTCCTGCCGGGTCTCGGTGACCAGCCGGTGCAGCGGGTCCAGCCCGATCCGCCAGCGGTACGAGCCGTCCGACACCATGATCGGCTCGGTCGGCGTACCGATGTGGGCCTCGACGGCCCGGCGCAGCACCTCGGCCATCCGGACGTCGTGCTTGAGCGCGGCGGCGGCCGGGTCGTCGACCGCGCGCACCGGCACGCGCGCGACCAGATCCTCCACGGTGGCCTGCTCGACCTCGACCTCACCGAGCGCGGGCAGCACCGCCGCGATGTACGACAGGAACGCCCGGTTCGGCCCGACGATCAGCACGCCCGAGCGGCGCAGCCGTTCCCGGTGCAGGTAGAGCAGGTACGCGGCGCGGTGCAGCCCGACCGCCGTCTTCCCGGTGCCGGGAGCGCCCTGCACGCAGATCGAGTCGGCCAGGTCGGCCCGGACCAGCTCGTCCTGCTCCGGCTGGATGGTGGCGACGATGTCCCGCATCGGGCCGACGCGGGGACGCTCGATCTCGGCGGTGAGGATGCGGCTGGCGGTGCCGAGTTCCTCACCCCGGTCCAGGTGCTCGTCCTCGAAGCTGGTCAGCGTCCCGGCGCTGAACCCGAACCGGCGGCGTACGGCGACACCCTGCGGGTCGCGCGCGCTGGCCCGGTAGAACGACCGGGAGACCGGGGCACGCCAGTCCAGCACGAGCGGCTCGCCCAGCTCGTCGGTGACGTGCCGCCGCCCGACGTGATACTCCCGCCCGGCGTGGTCCGTGTCGTCGCCGCCGAAGTCCAGACGGCCGAAGAACAGCGGGGTGGTCGGGTCGTCGGCCAGTTCCTTGACCCGCCGGGCCATGTGCCGGCCGAGCTGCTCGGCGGTGTACGAGTCACCGGCCACCTTGTCGCCGGTGGCGAAGAGCGCCTCGGCGCGTTCCCGCATCCGTTTCAGCGCGGCGCGGGAGGCGTCGAGGTGGGCACGTTCTGCGGTCAGTTCGGCGTCGAGGCCGGGTGTGGCGTCAAGGTCGGTTGCGGGCACTGTGAACTCCGATGGCTCAACTGAGGCTCGCTCGCGTGTCCGGGGCGGTTGGCCTGCTCCCGGCGCGGGGACGTCCGCTGCGGTGCATGCTCACCGCGGCCGTCGGGCGGCCCTCCACGCTACGGGAGTACCGGCAGATCGCGCCAACGAATTCCGGCAGGTGGAGGAGTTCCTCGATCAGCTCTACGTCCTCGACCGCGACTCCCATCGCCTCGTCAACCAGGCCATCCTGGTGCTGGAGCGCAACGAACCCGCCGAGGGGCGACCTCTCGTCGACAGCATCACCGCCTCGCGTCTGAGCAACCTCAAGGAGCTGCGGCCGCCGTCGGCGGGGCGCACCGAGATCAGGATCCTGTTCGTCTTCGAAGGAACGGCAGGAGGAGAGCCGATGAGCGGCGTCAAGCGCTGGCGTGACACCACCCACCTGGACCGGGCGATCGACACTGCTGGCGGCCCGCGCGCGTTCGAGGCCGAGGTCGGGGAGATGCTCGATCATGCGCGCGGATGGCGGCTCGCCGAGCTGCGTAAGCGGCGGGAGATGACGCAGGAGCAGGTGGCGTCGAGGATGGGTGTCTCGGTCGCCCGGGTCTCGCAGATCGAGGCGGGCAACGTCGCGACCCAGGAGGTGCTCGCGCGCTACATCGGCGCGCTCGGCGGCACCCTCAAGTTGATCGCCGACTTCGGCGACGAGCAGCTCAAGGTCGCCTGAATCCGATGGCTCCACCGCTGGATTCCGGCGTCCGCCGACGCGGGATCATTGAGGCATGACCGAGGCGCGTCCCGGCCGGAGCCGGGTGACGATCAGTGATCCGCAGGTGATGCGGGCGCTCGCTCACCCGGCCCGCATGGCGATCATGGAACATCTCGGCACGCTGGAGGGCGGTGCGACGGCCACCGAGTGCGCCGAGATCGCCGGGCTGTCGCCGAGCGCCACCAGCTACCACCTGCGCGAGCTGGCGAAGTTCGGGCTGGTCCAGCAGGCGCCCGGCCGGGGTGACGCCCGGGAGCGGCTCTGGCAGGCGGTGAATCCGTCGTACCACGTCGAGGTGGGGCCGGACGCGGACCCGGAGGCGCGTGCCGCCGAGGCGGCCCTGGTCGAGGCACACATGGTCCGCGACGCCCAGCGGGTACGGGACTGGTTGCGCCGCGCGCCGGACGAGTCGCCGGAGTGGTACGCGGCCACCTGGTTCAGCGACAGCATGCTGCTCATGACCGCCGAGGAGCTGACCGAGCTGAACCAGGCGGTCCAGGCGCTGATGGAGCCGTACCGGCGGCGGACCCGGACCGATCCACCGGCCGACGCCCGGCCGGTGGCGACGCAGTACCGGGCGATGCCCGTCGACTGAGGGGGTTGCGCGCGTCAGTTGTGAAGGAATACTTTCGAAGTATGTCCTTCACAACTGACGAGTCGCGCTGGCCGGACGTCTGGCTCGCGGCCACCGCGCGCGGCATCTCCAGTTGCGGGGACTTCCTCGCCGCCGCCACGCTCACGCTCGCCCTCCAGTCCGCCGGCGCCGGCGGACTCGCCGTCTCCGGGCTGCTGCTCGCCGCGACGCTGCCGCTCGTGGTGCTCGCGCCGCTGACCGGCCGGCTCGCCGACCGGGTGGACAGCCGGGTGCTGCTCGTCGCCGCCGGTCTCGCGCAGGCCGCGGTCTGCCTGGCCCTCGCGTACGCGCGGGATCCGGTGCTGGTGATCGCGCTCGTGGCGCTGCTCGCGACCGGGCTCGCGGTCACCCAGCCGGCGATCGCCGCGCTGGTGCCGGTGATGGTCCGGCCCGAGGACCTGCCCCGGGCGGGCGCGCTCAACCAGACCGCCGGGACGCTCGGCGCGCTCGCCGGTCCGGCGCTGGCCGGGCTGCTCGTCGGGCAGTTCGGCACCCGGGTGCCGCTGCTCGTCGACGCGTTCAGCTACCTCGCGCTGGTGGCGGCCGGGCTGCTCATCCGTACCCGCAGGGGAGGGCGCCGGACGCCGGCCGCGGTCGCCGCGGCGGTCGCGCCCGCGTGGCGGCTGCGCCGTGACCCGCTGCTGACGGTGATGGTCGGCAGCGTGGCCGCGGTGATCGGCGCGGTCGGCGCGGTGAACGTGATCGAGGTCTTCTTCATCCGGGAGACGCTCGGCAGCAGCACCACCGTGTACGGCCTGGTCACCGGCTCCTGGACACTCGGCATCGTGCTCGGCGCGTGGCTGTTCGCCCGGGTGGCCCGCCGGCTCGCCGACGACGGCGCGCTGCTCGGGGCCGGGCTGGTGCTGCTCGGCGGATGCTGCCTGGCGGTGCTCGTCTCGGCCGCGGTGCCCTCGGCCTGGCTGCTCGTGCCCATCTGGCTGGCGGGCGGCGTGGCAAACGGCGGCAACAACGTCTTCGACCAGTTGCTGCTGGCCCGGAGGGTGCCCGAGGCGTCCCGGGGCCGGGCGTTCGCCGTCTTCGGAGCGGCCGCGCAGGGGGCGGCGATGGGCGGTTACCTGGTCGGCGGCCTGCTGCTGGAGGTGGCCGGCCCGCGCGTCCTGATCGCCGGCTGCGGCGTGGCCGGCCTGCTGGTCGTGGTGGCGCTGCTCGGGCCGGTCCGACGCGCGGTACGCGCGGAGCGCACCGTTGCGCGCGCCACAGCTCTCGCGGCGGAGCCCGCGTGATCCGCTGGTGTTAAGAAGGGGCCCTTCCTCTACCGGAGGCGTTAACAAGGGGCCCTTCCTTCCCGCCGGGAGCGGAGTTCACCACTCGATCGGATCCCCAGGCGGCGCGGCGGAAGCCACGGCGATACGGTCGGGTCATGGCCGACCGCATCGCCCGCCCCCGCGTGGGGCACATCCAGTTCCTCAACTGCCTGCCCATCTACTGGGGGCTGATGCGGTCCGGCGCGCTGATCGACGTCGACCTGCACAAGGACTCGCCGGACCGGCTGAGCGCCGACCTGGTCGCCGGTGACCTGGACATCGGCCCGATCACGCTGGTGGAGTTCCTCAAGCACGCCGACGACCTGCTGCTCCTGCCGGACCTGGCGGTCGGCAGCGACGGGCCGGTGCTCTCGGTGAACGTGGTGTCCACCCGCCCGCTGGGCGAGCTGGACGGTGCCCGGGTGGCGCTCGGCTCCACGTCGCGTACCGGGGTGCTGCTGGCCCAGCTGCTGCTCGCCGAGCGGCACGGGGTACGCCCGGAGTACTTCCGCTGCCCGCCGGACCTGACCCAGATGCTGCTGGAGGCCGACGCCGGGGTGCTGATCGGTGACGTGGCGCTGCGCGCGCTCTACGAGGCGCCGGCCAAGGGCCTCGAGGTGACCGACCTGGGGCAGGCGTGGCACGACTGGACCGGCCTGCCGATGGTGTTCGCCGTCTGGGCGGTACGCCGCGAGTTCGCCGCCGCCCACCCGGGCCTGGTCAAGGAGGTGCACGAGGCGTTCCTGCGCTCGCGTGACCTGTGCCTGGCCGAGCTGGACCAGGTGGCGGAGGCGGCTGCCCGTTGGGAGACGTTCGACGCGGCGACGCTCGCGACGTACTTCCGGGCGCTCGACTTCTCGCTCGGTGAGCGGCAGGTGGCCGGGCTGCGCGAGTTCGCCCGCCGGGCGGCCGCGTACGGGGAGGTGCCGGCGCTGCCGGCGGACGGCCCGGAGTTCTTCCAGGGCTGACCGCGCCGCGCGCGGCTCAGGTGGCCGGGCGCAGCAGCGCCTTGGTGATCCGTTCGCAGGCGTCCATGCCGTACTCCCAGCCGCCTTCGACGCCGAACGGGGTGCGCAGCATCACGCCCATCGTCCAGGTGTCGCCGATGGCCAGGCAGTTGACGTGGTACTCCTCTTCCTTGTCCCGGTCGATCCACCCGTTCTTGATGGCGATCTTCTTCTGCTCGGCCGCCGGGAACGCCTTGCGGATGCCGAAGTCGCCGGGAGCGCGGACCTGGCGCATCTCGTTGAGCAGCCACTTGGTCCACTTCGGCCCGGCCGCGCGGCCGTCGTCGATGCAGAGACCGAGCCGGGCGGTGTCCCGAGGGGACAGCTCGGTGCGGCTCCAGCCGCCGTCGGAGGCGACCTCGCTGTCGGTCAGCTTGCAGATCGAGATCAGCCGCTCGATCGAGTCCGAGCCGCCGACGCTCTCGTAGAACTCCTGGGCGCGGGTGTTGTCGCTGTCCCGGATGATCTTCGTGGCGTCTGCGAGCTTCGCGTTGCTCGGCGTCTTGCCGTCCTCGGCGCTCAGGCGCAGGTAGTCGGCCACCACCCAGGACTTGATCAGCGACGCGGTCGTGCTGGTCTCGCCCATGTTCGCCGAGCCGATGATCTTCCCGGTGCGCTTGTCCAGCACGGACCAGGCGTACCAGCCCTTGATCTTGAGGCTGTCCAGGTTCTTCGCCTGGAACGGCAGCGGGGCGATCGACGGTGAGGGGGCGACGCGTGGCGCGTTGCGGTCGACGGACTGCTGAGTGGACCGCTCGTTCGTCGGTTCGGAACGCGAGTTCGCGGTCGCCTCCAAGGGCGAGCCGGGGATCACGCGCAGGGAGAGGCCGAGCAGGCCGACGAGGACCGCAGCCGTGGCGCTGAAGGCGAGTGGGCGCCGATAGCTGCCGGGCCGACGCCGGGCACCGGCCATCAGAGCTTCCCGACCGGCTGCTGCGGCACCTTGAGTGCGGCACCGGGCTGGGGCGTCACGAGCTGGGTGGCGACGGCGGCGCACATCTTCGCACCGTACGGCAGGCCGGCGCGGCCCGGGTACCGCATCATCACGGAGAGACTCCACTTGTCGGTGAACGCCAGGCAGCTGACGTGCCAGTTGCCGTCGTAGGCGAGCTGGGTCCAGCCGTTCTTCATGTGCACCGGGCCCTGCGACTTGATCGTCGCCGGGAGGCCGTCGATGATGCCCCACCGGCCGCCGCCGGACCGCGCGCTCTGCTTGTTGACGCTGCCGGCCACCTTGGTCATCTCGTTGAGCAGCCACTTGGTCCACTTGGGCCCGGCGGCGCGGCCGTCGGCGATGCAGTCGCCGAGGCGGACCGCGTCGCGGGGGGACATCTCGGTGAAGCTCCACCAGCCCTTGTACTCGGGCACGTCGCCGGGCTTGGTGTCGGTCAGACCGCAGATCCGGATCGCGCGGGCGATGACCGGGTCCGGCTTGCCGCCCGGCTGGGGCTTGTAGGAGCCGCCGGCCGCCCGGTAGACCCGGTTGGCGCCGTCGTCGTCGCTGTTCCGGATCGCCAGGATCGCCGCCTTCTCAAGGTCGGCGGCCGGCTGCTTGTCGCCGAGCTGACGAAGGTAGTCCGCGACGATCCAGGCCTTGAGCATCGACTCGGTGGAGCTGGTCTCGTTCATGTTCTTCGCGCCGGTGACGGTGCCGGTCTCGCGGTCCATCAGGGCCCAGGAGAAGAACTCGCCCTTGAAGTTCACCGACACCGGGGCGTCGGCGAGCGTCGGGGGCGCGGGCGCGGTCGGCGTCGGCGCCGGGACCTGCGCGCCGCCGCCGAGGCCGCCCGCGTCGTCGCCGCCGGCGAGCTTCGCGTACGCGGCCGGCACCAGCATGACGCCACCGATGATGATCGCCACGATGGCGACCGCCATGGTCACGCGAGGTCGCATGAGTGGTGAGCTCCAGATGTCTGGCCGGGGGGACCGGCACTTCCGCATGGGTCCGGCCCGGTCGCCGACAGGCCGGGGGACGATGGCCTGAACGGTGACGATCATGAAGCCGAACGGTTTGCCGGGGGGAAGTCTACTTCCGGACAGCTCTGATGCCAGGTCTCGACACCCGTGACTTTGCCGGGTGGGCGGGATATTGAGCCACTTTGCCGTCCTTGGGGGATTTCCTCTATTCGGAGTGGTCGACATCACAGCCACCAGCGCCGATGGCGGTGTGCGCGCGGCCGGTGACGCCAGGTGGCCCGGAAACCTGTTACACCCTCTGGTGTCGTTCGTGCCGAGCTGTAACACTGGCTGCATGTATGGCAATGACTTCGCCCCGCCGGAGGACGCTCCGGGCGGCGGCCTGCTCGGCGAGGTGGAGGCGGCGGAGGCGGCGCTGCGCGAGGCGGCGGCACGCGCCCGGCGCGGTGGCGCGGCCCCGGACGAGGACGTCGAGGCGTACTTCGCCGACGTCATCGGCGCCGACCAGAAGATCGAGCCCCGCGACTGGATGCCCGAGGCGTACCGCCGGACGCTGATCCGGCAGATCGCCCAGCACGCGCACTCCGAGATCATCGGCATGCAGCCGGAAGGCAACTGGATCAGCCGGGCGCCGTCGCTCAAGCGCAAGGCGATCCTGCTCGCGAAGGTGCAGGACGAGGCCGGTCACGGCCTCTACCTCTACGCGGCCGCCGAGACGCTCGGCATCAGCCGCGACGAGCTGGTGGAGCTGCTGCTCGACGGTCGGCAGAAGTACAGCTCGATCTTCAACTACCCGACGCTGACCTGGGCCGACGTGGGCGCGATCGGCTGGCTCGTGGACGGCGCGGCGATCGTCAACCAGGTCCCCCTGTGCCGCTGCTCCTACGGCCCGTACGCCCGGGCGATGATCCGGGTCTGCAAGGAGGAGTCGTTCCACCAGCGGCAGGGCTACGAGATCCTGCACACGCTGGCGCACGGCACCGAAGCGCAGAAGGCGATGGCGCAGGACGCGGTGGACCGGTGGTGGTACCCGTCACTGGCCATGTTCGGCCCGCCGGACGGCGACTCGACGCACAGCGCCCAGTCCATGGCCTGGAAGATCAAGCGCTTCTCCAACGACGAGCTGCGCCAGCGTTTCGTCGACATGTGCGTCGGTCAGGCGGAGGTGCTGGGCCTCACCCTCCCCGACCCGGACCTGCGCTGGAACGACGAGCGGCAGGCGTACGACTACACCCAGCCCGACTACGCCGAGCTGATGCGGGTGATCAAGGGCGACGGGCCGTGCAACAGGGAGCGCATGGCGCACCGGCGCAAGGCGCACGCCGACGGCGCGTGGGTACGGGAGGCCGCCGCGGCGTATGCCGCGAAGCGGGCGAAGCGAGAGGAGCCGGTGGCGGCATGAGCGAACGCACCGAGCGAAGCGAGGGCCGTGAGGGCATGCCCGGTCGGCACGGCATGAGCGGCCCATCCTCTCCCCTGTGGGAGGTCTTCGTGCGGGCCCGCCGCGGCCTGTCGCACACCCACGTCGGCAGCCTGCACGCCCCCGACGCCGAGATGGCCCTGCGCAACGCCCGGGATCTCTACACCCGCCGCCAGGAGGGCGTCTCCATCTGGGTGGTGCCGGCGAGCGCGATCACCGCGTCCAGCCCGGACGAGAAGGACGCGTTCTTCGACCCGGCCGCCGACAAGGTCTACCGCCACCCCACCTTCTACGAGGTCCCCGAAGGGGCTGCGCACCTATGAGCCTGTTCGACTTCACGCTCGCCGTCGGCGACGACGCGCTCGTCGCGGCGCAGCGCCTCGGTGAGTGGACCTCCCGCGCGCCCGAGATGGAGGAGGACATCGCGCTCGCCAACATCGCCCTGGACCAGCTCGGCGCGGCGCGGTTGCTGCTCACGTACGCGGGCGAGCTGGAGGGCGCGGGCCGCGACGAGGACGACCTGGCCTACCTGCGCGACGACCGCGAGTTCCGCAACTGCCTGCTCGTCGAACTGCCGAACGGCGACTTCGGCGTGACCATGGCGAAGCTGTTCTTCCTGGCCGCGTACCAGTCGCCGCTCTACACGGCGCTGGCCGGCTGCGCGGACGAGCGGCTCGCGGCGGTCGGCGCCAAGGCGCGCAAGGAGTCGGCGTACCACCTGGACCACGCCGCGCTGTGGGTGAAGCGGCTCGGTGACGGCACCGAGGAGTCGCACCGGCGCATGCAGGAGGCGGTCGACCAGGTGTGGCCGTACGTCCACGAGCTGTTCGCCCCGGACCCGGCGGCGCCGGTCGACCCGTCCACCCTTCGGGCCGACTTCGACGCCACCGTGGCCGCGGTGCTGGACGAGGCCACGCTGACCCGGCCGGAGACCGGCTGGGCACCCGGCGGCGGCCGGGACGGCCTGCACACCGAACACCTCTCCTACCTGCTCGCCGAGATGCAGGTGCTGCACCGCGCCCACCCCGGAGCGAGCTGGTGAGCGCGAGGAGTGCAGCGGAGCGGAGCCCCGCAGTCGCGAACGGAGGGTGGCGTTGGTGACAAGCGCGAGGGACGCCGCGGCGGCGGTGGTGGACCCGGAGATCCGGGTCATCACCATCGACGAGCTGGGCATCCTGCGCGCTGTCGACGAGGAACCGGACACCGGCCGGGTCGTCGTCACCATCACCCCCACCTACACCGGCTGCCCGGCGATGGACGTGATCCGGGAGGACATCCGCCGGGCGCTGGCCGCCGCCGGGCACTCGGACGCCGAGGTCCGCACCGTCTACCACCCGGCGTGGAGCACCGACTGGATCTCCGACACCGGCCGGGCCAAGCTCGCCGCCGCCGGCATCGCCCCACCGGCGCCGCGCGGCGACGACACGGTGGTGCCGCTGACGCTGGCCGTACGCTGCCCGCGCTGCGGGTCGCCGGAGACCACCCAGATCAGCCGCTTCGGCTCCACCGCGTGCAAGGCGCTGTGGCGCTGCCGGTCCTGTTCCGAACCCTTCGACCACCTGAAGGCGCTGTGACTGTCACCATCACCCGGCCGGTGCGCCGCCGGCCGGTCTTCCACCCGCTGCCCGTCGCCGCCGTGGACCGGCTCACCGACGACTCGGTGTCGATCACGTTCGCGGTGCCGGAGGAGCTGCGCGAGACGTTCGCGTTCTCCGCCGGGCAGCACCTCACCGTCCGCCGCCCGGCCGACGGCGACGGCGAGGAGGTGCGGCGGTCGTACTCGATCTGCTCCACCCCCGACGAGCTGACCCGGCACGGCCGGTTGCGGGTCGGGGTGCGTGAGGTCCCGGGTGGGGCGTTCTCCGCGTATGCCTGCGGCGCGCTGCGCGGCGGCGACACCGTCGAGGTGCTGCCGCCGCTGGGCCACTTCACCTCCGCGTTCACCCCCGACCGGGCCCGCCGGTACGGCGCGGTGGTCGCCGGCTCCGGCATCACCCCGGTCCTCGGGCTGGCCGCGACCGCGCTGGCCACCGAGCCGCGCAGCACGTTCACGCTCGTGTACGGCAACCGCACGGCGAACTCGGTGATGTTCGCCGAGGAACTGGCCGACCTGAAGGACCGCTACCCGACCCGGCTGCATCTGGTGCACGTGCTGTCCCGGGAGATGGGCGAGTCGGCGCTGCTGTCCGGGCGGATCGACGCCGACCGGCTGACCCGGCTGCTCGACACCGTCGTACCCGGTGACGAGATCGAGGAGTGGTTCCTCTGCGGCCCGTACGGCATGGTGGTGGACGCCAGGGCGGTGCTCGCGGGTCGCGGCGTGCCGGACGCGGCGGTGCACACCGAGCTGTTCCACGTCGACGCCCCGCCGGAGCCGGTGCGGCGGGAGACCGACCGTCCGGGGACCGGCACCGAGGTGACGATCCTGCTGGACGGACGCTCGTCCAGCTTCACGATGGGCCGGGACGAGCGGGTGCTGGACGCGGCGCTGCGGGTGCGCGGCGAGTTGCCGTACGCCTGCAAGGGCGGGGTGTGCTCGACCTGCCGGGCCAAGGTGACGTCCGGTGAGGTGACGATGGCGCGCAACTACGCGCTGGAGCCCGACGAGGTCGCCGCCGGTTACGTGCTGACCTGCCAGTCCAGCCCGGTCACCGACGAACTGACAGTCGACTACGACGCGTAGGGGCGTCGCCGGTCAGAACACCACGGGCGGTGCCGTGGCGGCGCGGCCACGGGCCCGGCTGACGTGGCCGCGCCACCCGCCGACGAGCGCGAGCAGGGTCCATCCCGACACGCCGAGCATGAGCATGCCCCGCTTCCCGTCCGGGTCCACGTCCCGCGCGTCGGCCAGCTCCACCTCGCCCCGCGGGTCGACGACCACCGTCAGCCGCTGGCCGATCCGGTAGCCGGGGGAGCTGCCCCGGTAGACCAGCGGCTCGTCGAGCCGGCCGGTGTCGCCCTGGAGGACGAACTCGTGCCGCTTGCCGGCGGTCTGCACGTCGGTGATGGTCACCTGCTGGGCGACGCCGCGCTCCCGAAGGACCGACTCCGGTGCGAGCTGCACGGTTCCCACCAGCACGAACAGGGCCGGTAGCACCGACAGGAGGGTCAGCCACCAGCCCCGGTGCAGCAGGCGCAGGCCGACAGCGAAGGCGAGGCAGCCGGCCAGGGCGACGGAGATCGGCACTGCGATCGGCAGTCCCACGGTGAGGTGGCCGACCACCGCGCTGACCGCGATCACGGCGAGGCCGAAGCCGACGAGCACGGCGGTCATGGTGAGGGACCAGAGGGCGGAGCGGGCGCCGGCCACGCGTACGGGGGTGGGCGGGGGCGATACGACTGACACGCCAGGAGCGTAGGCGGGCGGCGCCAGCGCTCCGCTTCCCGCAGTGGCGCTTCGGGTCGACCGCCATCCGTGACGCGTAGAACGTTACGTCCTACACTTGCCTCATGGAGCAGATCGCCGTCCGGGAGTTGAATCAGCACACCAGCCGGGTGCTGGCGCGGGTGCGCGCCGGTGAGACGGTCGAGGTGACCGATCGGGGTGAGCCGATCGCCCGCCTCGTGCCGGTGCTGGCCGGTGACGCGCTTCTCGGCCGGTTGGTGGCCGAGGGCCGGGCCATGGCCCCGACCACGACCGGCCCGGTTCCGATGCCGCCGGTGCTCGGGGATCCCGCGGTGGACGCGGCGGCCGCGCTGGTCGAGGCGCGCGACGAGGAGCGCTGGTGATCTACCTCGACTCGGCGGCGGTCATCAAGATGCTGCGGCGGGAGGCGGAGACGGCGGATCTGCTCGGCTGGCTGAACGAGCGCGCCGGCACCGCGCTGGTGTCGTCAGCCCTCGTCGAGGTGGAGGTGCCGCGGGCGTTGCGTCGTGCCGCTCCACAGGCGCTGGTGGGTGTCCCCTCGGTGCTGGGACGTCTCTACCGGGTCGAGATCGATGCCACGGTCCGTGCGACGGCGGGCGCGTATCCGGAGCCGATGCTGTGCAGCCTGGACGCCGTTCACCTCGCCACCGCCGAGATCCTGGCCCGGCAGGCGGCGGCCGAGTTCGTCGCATTCGTCACGTACGACAAGCGGCTGCTGGAGGCGGCCAAGGCGATCGGGCTGCCAGTGGCCAGTCCGGGCATGCCCTGACCGGGTGGGTCTCTCGTCACCGGGTGAGGAGTGGCGTTTCCCGCCGTCGGGCCCGCGACGTACGCTCGGGGATGTGACGGCGAACCGGGAGATCGACGACATCCTGCAACGCGGCGCGGACGGCGGGCGGATCACGCCCGAGGAGGCGCTGCTGCTCTACACCGACGCGCCCTTCCACGCGCTGGGCGAGGCGGCCGACGCGGTACGGCGGCGCCGCTACCCGGACAACATCGTCACGTACCTCATCGACCGCAACATCAACTACACGAACGTCTGCGTGACGGCGTGCAAGTTCTGCGCGTTCTACCGGGCCCCCAAGCACTCCGAGGGCTGGACCCACCCGACCGAGGAGATCCTGCGCCGTTGCGGCGAGGCGGTCGAGCTGGGCGCCACCCAGGTCATGCTTCAGGGCGGGCACCACCCGGACTACGGCGTCGAGTACTACGAGGAGCTGTTCTCCTCGGTCAAGAAGGCGTACCCGCAGCTCGCCATCCACTCGATCGGCCCGAGCGAGATCCTGCACATGGCGAAGGTCTCCGGCGTGAGCCTGGACGAGGCCATCGCCCGGATCAAGGCCGCCGGCCTGGACTCGATCGCCGGCGCCGGCGCCGAGATGCTGCCGGACCGGCCGCGTAAGGCGATCGCGCCGCTGAAGGAGTCCGGTGCGCGCTGGCTGGAGGTCATGGAGCTGGCGCACCGGCAGGGCCTGGAGTCGACGGCCACCATGATGATGGGCACCGGCGAGACGAACGCCGAGCGCATCGAGCACCTGCGGATGATCCGCGACGTGCAGGACCGCACCGGCGGTTTCCGGGCCTTCATCCCGTGGACGTACCAGCCGGAGAACAACCACCTGAAGGGCCGCACCCAGGCGACCACGCTGGAATACCTGCGCCTGGTCGCGGTGGCCCGCCTGTTCTTCGAGACGGTCCCGCACCTCCAGGCGTCCTGGCTGACCACCGGCAAGGACGTCGGGCAGCTCGCGTTGCACATGGGCGTGGACGACCTCGGCTCGATCATGCTGGAGGAGAACGTCATCTCCTCGGCCGGCGCCCGGCACCGGTCGAACCTGCACGAGCTGATCGGCATGATCCGGTCGGCCGACCGGATCCCGGCCCAGCGGGACACGCTCTACAACCGGCTCGCGGTGCACCACACGCCCGCCGACGACCCGAGCGACGACCGCGTCGTCTCACACTTCTCGTCGATCGCCCTGCCGGGCGGCGGCGCCGGGAAGTCGCTGCCGCTGGTCGAGGTCAACTGACCGGCTTCCGCCGTTCGGCCGGTCGGTGTCCGTCGTGCGGCCGGAGCTCCGCCCGTTTCCGGTGAAGCTTGCGCCAGAGGTCTTCACCTGCGTGATCACCGGCGGCTAGCCTGCCCGCGCGACACCACCGATCCGGGCCGCGAGCAGGCAGGTAACAGGTCGGCGGCGACCCGGTCGAGCACGGCCCGGTGAGCCGGCGACGCCATTACGCTTGCGGCGTCCGTCGGACCGTCGTCCTCCATCGGCCCATGAGGGCCGTTCACATAACGCACCGCGGCAGGGGCGGGATGGGTGACCATCCCGCCCCTGCCGTCTGCTGCGATCGATGGGAATTCCCACTGCTGGGCGGTGGCGTGACGATGCGTCGCTCCGGTACCGTCCGTTCGTTCGGTACGTGATCACGTGTCCCTACCCCCGGGGGAACAATGACCTTCCGCTACCGGTCCACGCTGGCCCGCGCCGGCGTCGTGGCCCTGCTCTCCACCGCCGGTCTCGGCGCCGCCGCCGGCCCGGCACAGGCCGCCGACAAGGCCGACCTCCAGCTCATCCCGCTCAGCTACCAGCTCGCCAAGGGCGTCACCGAGGCGAAGGCCAAGCCGTTCAAGTTCCAGGTGAACAACACCCTGGGGACCGTCGACGCGAAGGGCGTCCGGGTCACTGTCGAGACGAAGGGCCTCAAGACCGGCAAGGTCGGCGTGCTGGTCCCGGCCGGCTGCGACATCCGTGGCACCACCTTCTCCTGCCTGCTCGGCGACCTGCCCGCCGGCACCACCGAGGACTTCGGCCTCCCGCTGTTCTCCACCGGCGGTAAGGGCGCGGCCGGCACGCTCACGGTCTCGATCAGCGCGGCGAACGGCACCGGCGTGCTCGACTCGGTCGACCACGACGTCACCGTCACCGAGCCGGGATACGACCTCACCACGTGGGTCCAGGACGTGTACGCCGGCGTGACCGTCGACGGCGACGACGCCGACGAGGCGGGCCTGCGCCCGGTCCGGCCGGGCGAGACAGTGCCACTGGACTGGGCCGTGTTCAACGACGGCAGCAAGCGCGCCACCGGCATCAAGTACGGGATCGCGCTGCCGGCCGGTGTCACCTTCGCGAAGCTGCCCGACGGCTGCGTCGAGCAGAACCTGGGTGGCGTCCTCAACGCGTACTGCGAGGACCTGGGTGCGGTGCTCAAGCCCGGCCAGTACTACACCGCCGACGTCCGGGTGACTGTCGGCCCGGACGTGACCGAGAAGCTGCTCCGGCCCGGCATCCTCTGGGCCGAGGGCCTCGACGCCGCCGCCGGCACGCCGGAGGAGGAGCCGCGGGTCGCCAGCTCGGCGCAGCGGCGCGCGTTCGCCGAGACCGACGACGGTGACAACAGCGCGGTGTTCGACGTCTTCGTCGACCAGAGCCCGTCGACCCCGAGCCCGACGCCGACCGCCCAGCCGACCTCGACGCCGACCGCCCAGCCGACGCCGACCGGCGGCGCGACGGCGGTGCCGACCCCGACCGCCGGTGGTGGCACGGGCGGCGGCACCGGCGACGGTGGCCTGCCGGTGACCGGTATGCAGGTCGGCCTGATCGGCGGCATCGGCGCGGCGGTGCTCGCCGCCGGCGCGGCGCTGATGATGCTGGCCCGCCGCCGCAAGGTGGTCCTCGTCGCTCCGGGCGAGGAACGCACCGGCGACTGACCGGGGACCGATACGCGACCAGGGCGGGGTGGGTGACCATCCCGCCCTGTCGCGTACCCGGGGGGAGGCGGGGGCGGCGCGGCTGGCAGAGTGGAGGGGTGAGCCGTACCCCGCAGGGCCAGCGCGCCAGCCTGGACAAGCAGCCGCACGAGGTCGCCGCGATGTTCGACGGTGTCGCGGCCCGCTACGACCTGACGAACACCGTCCTGTCGTTCGGGCAGGACCGGTCGTGGCGGCGGGCCACCCGGGCGGCGCTCGGGCTGCGGCCGGGCGAGCGGGTGCTCGACGTGGGCGCCGGCACCGGTGTGTCGACCGAGGAACTGGCCCACTCCGGGGCGTACGCGGTCGGCGCGGACCTGTCGCTGGGCATGCTGCACGCGGGCAAGCGCACCCGCCCGGCGGTGCCGTTGCTGGCCGGGGACGCGCTTCGGCTGCCGTTCGCCGACGCCAGTTTCGACGCGGTGACCATCTCCTTCGCGCTGCGCAACGTCAACGACACCGACGCGGCGCTGGCCGAGCTGGCCCGGGTGACCCGGCCGGGCGGGCGCCTGGTGGTCTGCGAGTTCAGCACTCCGGTGAACCCGGCGTTCCGCACGGTCTACCTGTCGTACCTGATGCGGTCGTTGCCGGCGGTGGCCCGCGCGGTGTCCAGCAACCCGGACGCCTACGTCTACCTGGCGGAGTCGATCCGGGCCTGGCCGGACCAGGCGGCGCTGGCCGCGCGGATCGGCGCGGCCGGCTGGGGCCGGGTGGCGTGGCGCAACCTGACCGGCGGCGTCGTGGCGCTGCACCGGGCCGTCCGAAACTGACCGTCCGGCCAGCGGAAGCTGGTCATTTCGTGAATATCCAATTTTGGTCTACTTTGTTCCGTAGGCTCGCCCCCATGACGGGACCAGACCAGGCCGCCACCGACGACGACGCCGCCGAGCTGATCGCGCAGCTCCGCGAGCTGGCCGGCGCGGATCCCGCCGATGTCCGGCAGGTCGTCGCCGAGGTGCTGGCCGCGCTGGACCGGGCCGCCGGTGGCGCGTTGCGCGACCACCTGCCCGAGGCCATCCGCCTCGACGCCGGGCTCGGACCGGCCGCGCAGGCGCGCCCGTGACCGGTCTCGACGCTCTTACCGGCGCGTTTCCGCGAAGTTAGGCCCCCCTCAGCGCGTACTGGTGTAACGCCGGTCATAGACTCCAACCGGATCGGCTTGTGAAGCATTTCACGAGCATGCGGGAGGAGGCGCGGATGACCGCGGTGGAGAACGACGCCGACGTCATCGTCGTGGGCGCCGGTCCCGGAGGATCGGCCACGGCGTACCACCTGGCGCGGCACGGCGTACGCGTGCTGCTGCTGGAGAAGACGGAGTTTCCCCGGGAGAAGGTCTGCGGCGACGGGCTCACGCCCCGCGCCGTGCGGCAGCTCATCCGGATGGGCGTGGACACCTCGCCCGAGGCCGGCTGGCTGCACAACAAGGGCCTGCGGGTGATCGGCGGCGGCATACGCCTGGAACTGGACTGGCCCGACCTGGCCAGCTTCCCCAACTACGGCCTGGTGCGGACCCGGCTCGACTTCGACGACCTGCTCGCCCAGCGTGCGGTCGCCGCCGGGGCGAAGCTGCAGACCAGCGTCAACGTCCTCGGGCCGGTGCTCGGCGCCGACGACCGGGTGATCGGCGTGCAGGCCGAGGTCGGCCCGGACAAGGAACCCGCCACGTTCCACGCGCCGCTCGTGGTCGCCGCCGACGGCGTCTCCGGCCGCTTCCCGCTCGCGCTCGGGCTCGCCAAGCGGGAGGACCGCCCGATCGGCGTGGCCGTCCGCCGCTACTACCGCTCGCCCGCCAAGCACGACGACGACTACCTGGAGTCCTGGCTGGAGCTGCGGGCCAAGGGCAGCGACGCGCTGCTGCCCGGCTACGGCTGGATCTTCGGCCTCGGCGACGGCCGGGTGAACGTCGGCCTGGGCGTGCTGAACTCCTCCTCGGCGTTCGGCAAGACGAACTACCGCAAGCTGCTCACCGACTGGCTCGCGAACACCCCCGAGGACTGGGGGATGACCGACGAGTCCAACGCGGAGGGTCCGATCCTCGGCGCCGCGCTGCCGATGGGCTTCAACCGCGTCCCGCACTACACCCGCGGTGTGCTGCTGGTCGGTGACTCCGGCGGCATGGTCAACCCGTTCAACGGCGAGGGCATCGCGTACGCGATGGAGTCGGGCGAGATGGCCGCGGAGGTCGTGGTGCAGGCGCTGGCCCGCCCGGCCGGCGCGGAGCGGGAGCGGGCGCTGATGGCGTACCCGCAGGAGCTGAAGGCCCGCTTCGGCGGCTACTACCGGCTCGGCGGCGTCTTCGTGAAGCTCATCGGCCGCCCCGAGATCATGCGGATGGCGACCAAGCACGGCATGCCGCACCCGATGCTCATGCGCTTCGTGCTCAAGCTGCTGGCCAACCTGACCGACCCGCGCGGCGGGGACGCGATGGACCGGGTCATCAACGCGATGACGAAGGTGGCTCCGGCCGTGTAGAAGACGACCGGCCCGGGGCGGAACGTCCACGGGCCGGACAGAGATCGACCCCCGCCGACCGAGGTCGTGAGGGACGTGAATAGTGTGATTTTGGCCAACCACCGAGGTCAGGGAAGGACGAGCAGGGGACAACGATGACGCTCTCTCCTTACGCACCCATCATCGGGCTGTTCGCCCTCGCTGCGGCGTTCGCGCTGTTCTCCGTGGCCGCTGCCCGACTCGCCGGCCCGCGGCGTCTGAACAAGGCCAAGCTCGAGGCGTACGAGTGTGGCATCGAGCCGAGCCCGCAGCCGGTCGGCGGCGGCCGGTTCCCGATCAAGTTCTACCTGACGGCGATGCTCTTCATCGTCTTCGACATCGAGATCATCTTCCTCTACCCCTGGGCGGTCTCCTTCGACGCCCTGCCGATCTTCGGCTTCGTGGAGATGGTCCTGTTCATCGTCGCGGTCTTCGTCGCGTACGCCTATGTGTGGCGTCGCGGCGGCCTGGACTGGGACTGAGGAGGTAGCAGATGGGCATCGAGGAGAAGCTCCCCTCCGGCGTCCTGCTCACCAGCGTCGAGAAGCTGGTCAACTGGACGCGGAAGACCTCGGTCTGGGGCGCCACGTTCGGTCTGGCCTGCTGCGCCATCGAGATGATGGCGGCGGGCGGCCCGCACTACGACATGGGCCGCTGGGGCATGGAGGTCTTCCGCGCCTCGCCCCGCCAGGCGGACCTGATGATCGTGGCCGGCCGGGTGAGCCAGAAGATGGCCCCGGTCCTGCGCCAGATCTACGACCAGATGGCCGAGCCCCGCTGGGTCATCTCGATGGGCGTCTGCGCCAGCAGCGGCGGCATGTTCAACAACTACGCCATCGTGCAGGGCGTCGACCACGTCGTACCGGTCGACATGTACCTCCCCGGCTGCCCGCCCCGGCCGGAGATGCTCATCGACGCGGTGCTCAAGCTGCGCGAGAAGATCATGCACGAGCCGCTGGGCCCGAACGGCCGCAAGATGCTGGAGGCCCGCCAGGCGCGCGGCGACGTGCCGGTGGTGCCGTACGGCTCGATGCCCTCGTCGTACCGCAGCGACAAGGCCCGGCGTGCCGAGTGGACGAAGGCGGTCCGCGAGGGGCGTGAGGAGCAGCTGCGGATCGAGAACTGGATGAAGGCGCAGAACCACCTTCAGGCGTCGCATAGGGGCCCGAAATGAGTAACGACAAGAACAACGACGGCGGGGTGCCGGTACCCACCACCCCGGCCGGTGCCAGCTCCACCGCCCCGGCGGAGTATCCGCCGGCCAGTCCGGCCGGCCGGGGCATGTTCGGCAACCAGGGCACCGGCGACGTCTCCGGTTACGGCGGCCTGGTCCGCCCGCGCAAGCCCATCGAGGAGGCGGCCCGGCCGTACGGGAGCTACTTCGACGAGGTGCGGGACGCGCTGGAGGAGGCGTACCCGGACTTCGGCGACGCGATCGAGAAGGTCGTGGTCGACCGGGGCGAGCTGACCCTGCACGTCCGCCCGGAGCGGATCGCCGAGGTCTGCCAGGTGATGCGCGACGACCTCGCGCTGCGCTTCGAGCTGTGCTCCTCGGTGTCCGGTGTGGACTACCTGGGCGCGCAGGAGCGCCGCCTGCACGTGGTCTACCACCTGACCTCGATGACCTACCGCCGCAGCGTCCGGCTGGAGGTGGCGGTCTCCGCCGAGGAGCCGCACGTCCCGAGCGTCACCGCCGTCTACCCGACCGCCGACTGGCAGGAGCGGGAGACGTACGACATGTTCGGCGTCGTCTTCGACGGCCACCCCGCCCTGACCCGGATCCTCATGCCGGACGACTGGGAGGGGCACCCGCAGCGCAAGGACTACCCGCTGGGCGGCGTCCCCGTCGAGTACAAGGGTGCGGAGATCCCCCCGCCGGACCGTAGGAGGTCGTACCAATGACCACGTCGAACTACGCGACCGAGCGCGAGACGACCGAGGGCAAGGTCTTCACCGTCACCGGCGGGGACTGGGACGAGGTCGTCTCCGGCACGGACCCGATCAACGACGAGCGGATCGTCGTCAACATGGGTCCGCAGCACCCGTCCACCCACGGCGTGCTCCGGCTGGTGCTGGAGCTGGAGGGCGAGACGGTCCGCGAGGCCCGCTCGGTCATCGGCTACCTGCACACCGGCATCGAGAAGAACCTCGAGTACCGCAACTGGGTCCAGGGTTCGACGTTCGTGACCCGGATGGACTACCTCTCGCCGCTGTTCAACGAGACGGCGTACGCGCTCGCGGTGGAGAAGCTGCTCGGCATCACCGACGACATCACCGAGCGGGCCACCACCATCCGCGTGCTGATGATGGAGCTCAACCGCGTCTCGTCGCACCTGGTCTGGCTGGCGACCACCGCCATGGAGCTGGGCGCGATCAACATGATGCTGTACGGCTTCCGCGAGCGGGAGTACGTCCTCGACATCTTCGAGACCATCACCGGCCTGCGGATGAACCACGCGTACGTGCGGCCGGGCGGTGTGGCGCAGGACGTGCCGGACGACGCGATCCGCAAGATCCGCGACTTCCTCCAGCTCATGCCGAAGCGGCTCAAGGAGTACGAGAACCTGCTCTCCGGTCAGCCGATCTGGCTGGAGCGTACGCAGCACGTCGCGGTGCTCGACGTGACCGCCTGCATGGCGCTCGGCGTCACCGGCCCGGTGCTGCGGTCCGCGGGTCTCGCCTGGGACCTGCGCAAGACGATGCCGTACTGCGGTTACGAGACGTACGAGTTCGACGTGCCGACGCACACCGACGGTGACGTGTGGGGCCGCTACCTGGTCCGGGTGGCGGAGATCCGCGAGTCGCTGAAACTGATCGAGCAGGCGCTGGACCGCCTGAAGCCCGGCCCGGTGATGGTGTCCGACAAGAAGATCGCGTGGCCGGCGCAGCTGGCCATCGGCGTGGACGGCATGGGCAACTCGCTGGAGCACGTCGCCAAGATCATGGGTCAGTCGATGGAGTCGCTGATCCACCACTTCAAGCTCGTCACCGAGGGCTTCCGGGTTCCGCCGGGCCAGGTGTACGTCGGCATCGAGTCGCCCCGCGGCGAGCTGGGCGTGCACGCGGTGTCCGACGGCGGCACCCGGCCCTACCGGGTGCACTACCGGGAGCCGAGCTTCGTCAACCTCCAGGCCCTCCCGGCGATGGCCGAGGGCGGCCTGATCGCCGACGTGATCGCCGGCGGCGCCTCGCTGGACCCCGTGATGGGTGGTTGTGACCGATGAGCTTTACCGAAACGACTCGCGCCCGGGCCCGGGAGATCATCGCCCGGTACCCGGCGGACCGGTCCCGCTCGGCGCTGCTGCCGCTGCTGCACCTGGTCCAGTCCGAGGAGGGCTACGTCTCCCCGGCCGGTGTCGAGTTCTGCGCCGAGGTGCTCGGGCTCAACAAGGCCCAGGTCGGCGCCGTCGCCACCTTCTACACCATGTACAAGCGCAAGCCCACCGGTGACTACCTGGTGAGCGTCTGCACGAACACCATGTGCGACGTGCTCGGCGGGCAGAAGGTCTACGACACCCTGGCCGAGCACCTCGGCGTCGGGCACGAGGAGACCACCGCCGACGGGAAGATCACCCTGGAGCACGCCGAGTGCCTGGCGGCGTGCGACTACGGCCCGGTGATGACAGTCAACTACGACTTCTTCGACAACGTGGAGCCGCAGGGCGCTGTCGACGTGGTCGAGGAGCTGCGTGCCGGCGGCCGGCCGATGCCGACCCGCGGGGCGCGGCTGTGCACGCTCAAGGAGATGGCGGTCCAGCTCGCCGGTTTCGCCGACGAGCGTGACGGCGCGGTGGCCGACGGCGGGCCGGGCGAGCCGAGTCTGCGCGGCCTGCGCCTGGCCGAGCAGCACGGCGTCTCGGTGCCGGGCTTCGACCCGAAGACCCCGATCCGCAGCAAGGCCGAGGCCGACCGGGCCGCCGCCGAGGCGAAGGCGAAGGCCGAGGCCGCGAAGCCGGCCCCCGCGCCCGAGCCGGCCAAGCCGGAGGCGGCCACCGGCAGCACCGCGCCGGACGTGAAGGCGCCGGACGCCAAGTCGCCGCAGGTGCGTACCGCCGAGACCCGGCAGCCGGACGCGAGCACCCCGGCGCCGGACTCCCCGGGCACCAAGGTCCCGGTGGACGGACCGGCACCGGCGCCGCGCGACGCGCGGGCGGCGGAGGCGGCCGGCGTGGCGTCGAACCCGCCGGCCGGTGACGGCAAGCCCGCCGGCGACGCGGCCGGCGCGCAGGAGCGCAACCTCAAGGAAGCGGAGTCCGGTACGGGCGCGGACGGCGCCGACCCGGCGGACGCGAACGGATCGGGGGTCCGCAAGTGACCACTCCTCGGCCGGAGACGCTGGCCAAGCTCACGCCGGTGCTCACCAAGCGCTGGCTCTCGCCGGACGCGTGGCGGCTCGGCACCTACGAGAAGCTGGACGGCTACGCCGCCCTGCGCAAGGCGCTCAAGGCGCACCCGGACGACCTGATCCAGCTGGTCAAGGACTCCGGACTGCGCGGCCGGGGCGGCGCGGGCTTCCCGACCGGTCTCAAGTGGGGGTTCATCCCGCAGGGCGACGGCAAGCCGCACTACCTGGTGGTGAACGCCGACGAGGGCGAGCCGGGCACCTGCAAGGACCTGCCGCTGATGACCCACGACCCGCACTCGCTGGTCGAGGGCGTCATCATCGCCTCGTACGCGATCCGGGCCAACCGGGCGTACATCTACATCCGCGGTGAGGCGGTGCACGCCGCCCGGCGGCTGCGCAGCGCCGTCGACGAGGCGTACGCCAAGGGTTACCTCGGCCGCAACATCCTCGGGTCGGGCTTCGACCTGGACCTGGTGGTGCACTCCGGCGCCGGTGCGTACATCTGCGGTGAGGAGACCGCGCTGCTGGACTCGCTGGAGGGCTTCCGCGGCCAGCCCCGGCTGCGCCCGCCGTTCCCGGCGACCCACGGCCTGTACGCCAGCCCGACCGTCGTCAACAACGTCGGCACCATCGCCAGCGTGCCGTACATCGTGCTCGGTGGCGCGGACTGGTGGAAGACGATGGGCACGGAGAAGTCGTCCGGCCCGATGATCTACTCGCTGTCCGGCCGGATCGCCGAACCGGGCCAGTACGAGTGCTCGATGGGGATCACGCTGCGCGAGCTGATCGAGCTGGCCGGCGGCATGAAGCCCGGGCACAACCTGAAGTTCTGGACCCCGGGTGGCTCGTCGACGCCGCTGCTGACCGCCGAGCACCTGGACGTGCCGCTGGACTTCGAGGGGGTGGCGGGGGCCGGCTCGATCCTGGGCACCACCGCCACGCAGATCTTCTCCGACCAGGACTGCCCGGTGTACGCGACCTACCGGTGGCTGGAGTTCTACCACCACGAGTCGTGCGGCAAGTGCACCCCCTGCCGGGAGGGCAACTACTGGATGGTCCGGGTCTACCGGCGCATCCTGTCCGGCCAGGGCACCCACGAGGACCTGGACACCCTGCTCGACACCTGTGACAACATCCTCGGCCGTTCGTTCTGCGGTCTGGGTGACGGCGCGACCAGCTCGGTGACCTCGTCGCTGAAGTACTTCAAGCAGGACTACCTCGACTACATCGAGGGACGTACCGCTCCGAAGCTGTCGGAGAAGACCCTGGTAGGGGCGCACTGATGACCGACGTAGCCAAGCAGACCGAGACCGTCACGCTGACCATCGACGGCGTCGAGGTCACCGCGCCCAAGGGCGCGCTGCTGATCCGCGTCGCCGAGCAGCTCGGCACCGAGATCCCGCGCTTCTGCGACCACCCGCTGCTGGCCCCGGCCGGTGCCTGCCGGCAGTGCCTGGTGGAGGTGGAGGGCCAGCGCAAGCCGGTCGCCTCCTGCACACAGACCGTCGCCGACGGCATGGTGGTGCGGACGCAGCTCACCTCCCCGGTCGCCAAGAAGGCCCAGGAGGGGGTGATGGAGCTGCTGCTCCTCAACCACCCGCTGGACTGCCCGATGTGCGACAAGGGCGGCGAGTGCCCGCTGCAGAACCAGGCGATGTCCACCGGCCGGACGGACTCGCGGTTCCACGAGCACAAGCGGGAGTACCCGAAGCCGCTGCCGATCAGCACCCAGGTGCTGCTCGACCGTGAGCGCTGCGTGCTCTGCCAGCGGTGCACCCGGTTCTCCGAGGAGATCGCCGGGGACAAGTTCATCGACCTGATGGGACGCTCCTCGCACGAGGAGATCAACATCTACCGGGACGACGCGTACGGCGAGGAGGGCGACGAGGGGGACGTCCCGTTCAACTCGTACTTCTCCGGCAACACCGTGCAGATCTGCCCGGTGGGCGCGCTGACCGGAACCCAGTACCGGTTCCGGGCCCGCCCGTTCGACCTGGTCTCCACGCCCAGCGTCTGCGAGCACTGCTCGGCCGGCTGCGCCCAGCGCACCGACTGGCGGCGCGGCAAGGTACTGCGCCGGCTGGCCGGCGACGACCCGGCGGTGAACGAGGAGTGGAACTGCGACAAGGGCCGCTGGGGCTTCCAGTACACCCGCGCGTTCGACCGGATCAGCACCCCGATGGTGCGCGACGAGAAGACCGGTGAGCTGCGCGAGGCGTCCTGGAGCGAGGCGCTCACCCGGGCCGCCGAGGGGCTGCGCGCGGCCCGCGACGGCGCGACCGGCACGGCGGTGCTGACCGGCGGCCGGCTGACAGTCGAGGACGCCTACGCGTACGCGAAGTTCGCCCGCATCGCGCTGCACACGAACGACATCGACTTCCGGGCCCGCCCGGTCTCCCGCGAGGAGGCCGACTTCCTGGCCAGCAGCGTCGCCGGGGTCACCGACGTGACCTACACGGACGTGGAGAACGCGCCCGCCGTGGTGCTCGTCGGCCTGGAGCCGGAGGAGGAGTGCCCGATCCTCTTCCTGCGGCTGCGTAAGGCGTACCTGAAGAAGAAGCTCACTGTGTACGCGCTCGCGCCGTTCGCCACGCGCGGCCTGGAGAAGCTCGGGGCCAAGCTGGCTCGGGTGGTGCCCGGCGAGGAGGCCGGCGTGCTGGCCGAGCACGCCACGGTGGCCGAGGCGCTGGGTCAGCCCGGCGCGATCCTGATCGTCGGCGAGCGCCTGGCCGAGGTGCCGGGCGGCCTGTCGGCGGCGGCGGACGTCGCCCGGCGTACCGGTGCCCGGCTGGTCTGGGTGCCGCGGCGCGCGGGTGACCGCGGCGCTGTCGACGCGGGCTGCCTGCCCAACCTGCTCCCCGGCGGCCGGGTCGTCACCGAGCCGGCCGCGCGCGCGGAGCTCGGCGAGGCGTGGGACATCCCGGCCGGGGTGATCCCCAGCCAGGCCGGCCGCGACACCGACGGCATCCTCACCGCCGCGGCGAACGGCCAGATCGGCGCCCTGGTGGTGGCCGGCGTCGACCCGGCCGACCTGGCCGACCCGCGCCTGGCCGAGTCCGCACTGGACGCGGTGCCGTTCCTGGTCAGCCTGGAACTGCGGATGAGCGCGGTGTCCCGCCGCGCCGACGTGGTCCTGCCGGTCGCGCCGGTGGTCGAGAAGGCCGGCAGCTTCCTGGACTGGGAGGGCCGGCTGCGCACGTTCGAGAAGGTGCTGGACACCGGCGCGATGACCGACGCCCGCATCCTCGACGCGCTCGCCGCGCAGCTCGACGTGCGGCTGGGCACGGGTGACGTGCCGAGCATCCGGCGCGAGCTGGGCGCGCTGCCGCGCACCCGGGTCGAGCGTCCGTCGGCGCCCTCGGTCGAGCCGGCCGCCGTTCGGCAGCCCGGACCGGGCGAGGCGGTGCTCGCCACCTGGCACCAGCTGATCGACCTGGGCAGCCTCACCGACGGCGACGAGCACCTCGCCGGCACCGCCCGCCCGCCGGTGGTCCGGCTCGGCAAGGGCACCGCCGAGGCGCTGGGTGTCGCCGACGGTGACCCGGTCACGGTGGGCACCGACCGCGGCGCGATCACGCTGCCGGCGGCGATCACCGAGATGCCCGACGGCGTCGTCTGGCTGCCGACCAACTCACCCGGCTCCACCGTGCGGCGCGGCCTCGGCGCGACGTCCGGCGACGTGGTGAGCGTCTCCGCAGTCGGGAACGAAAGGTGGGTGCAGTGAACCCCGTCATCCTCGCGGCGCAGGACCCGACGCTTGCCGACTTCGGCAAGGACCCGTGGTGGCTGGTCCTCGGCAAGATCCTGTTCGCGTTCGTCGTCGCCGTGGCGGCCACGCTGCTCGGCGTCTGGTTCGAGCGCCGGGTCGTCGGCCGCATGGCGGTGCGGCCCGGCCCCAACCAGGCCGGCCCGTTCGGTCTGCTCCAGACGCTCGCCGACGGCGTGAAGCTGGCCTTCAAGGAGGACATCCTCCCGCGCAAGGCCGACAAGGTCGTCTACTTCTTCGCCCCGGTGATCTCCGTGGTCTGCGCGGTCACCGCGCTGTCGGTGATCCCGTTCGGGCCGATGGTGAGCATCTTCGGGCACCGGACGCCGCTGCAGGTCACCGACGTGTCGGTGGCGGTGCTGGTGGTGCTGGCCTTCTCCTCGCTCGCCGTGTACGGCATCGTGCTCGGCGGCTGGGCCAGCGGCTCCACCTACCCGCTGCTCGGCGGTCTGCGCTCGGCGGCCCAGCTGGTCTCGTACGAGGTCACCATGGGCCTGAGCGTGGTCGCGGTGTTCATGACCGCGGGCACCATGTCGACGAGCGGGATCGTCGCCGCGCAGGGCGACGGCACCCGGCTGAGCATCGGCGGCTTCGACCTCGCCGCGCCCGGCTGGTACGCGATCCTGCTGCTGCCCAGCTTCATCATGTTCTTCATCGCCATCGTCGGTGAGACGAACCGGGCACCGTTCGACCTGCCCGAGGCGGAGTCGGAGCTGGTGGCCGGCTTCCAGACCGAGTACAGCTCGCTGAAGTTCGCGCTGTTCATGCTCAGCGAGTACGTCGCGATGGTGACCATGTCGGCGTTCACCGTGACGCTGTTCCTCGGCGGCTGGCACGCCCCGTGGCCGATCACCATCTGGTCGGGCGCCAACGACGGCTGGTGGCCGATGCTGTGGTTCTTCGGCAAGGTCATCCTGCTGGTGTTCGTCTTCGTCTGGCTCCGCGGCACGCTGCCCCGGCTCCGGTACGACCAGTTCATGCGGTTCGGCTGGAAGGTGCTGCTGCCGCTGAACCTGGTCTGGATCATGGTGCTCGCCGGGCTGCGCTCGATCGAGGACTGGCAGACCCGGGACCGGCTGCTCGTCACCGCCGTCGGCGCGGGCGTGCTGCTGCTGGCCACGCTCTTCTGGCCGTCGCGGAAGAAGGAGCCGAAGCCGTCGCTGCAGGAGCAGGCGGACACCCGGCCGTACGGCAGCTTCCCGCTGCCGCCGATGGATCTTCAGGTTCCGCCGAGCCCGCGTACCAAGCGCGTGCTCGCCGAGCGGGAGCCGGCCAACGTGGTCGCCGGCCCGGACTCCAGGGAGGTGTGACGTGGGCGCGATCACCGGAACGTTCAAGGGCTTCGGTGTCACCTTCTCGCACATGTTCAAGAAGGTCGTCACCACCGACTACCCGTTCAAGCCGCCGGTCTCGGCGCCGCGCTACCACGGGCGGCACATCCTCAACCGGCACCCGGACGGGCTGGAGAAGTGCATCGGCTGCGAGCTGTGCGCCTGGGCCTGCCCGGCCGACGCGATCTACGTGGAGGGCGGCGACAACACCGAGGAGCAGCGCTTCTCCCCGGGTGAGCGGTACGCCAGCACCTACCAGATCAACTACGCCCGGTGCATCTTCTGCGGGCTCTGCATCGAGGCCTGCCCGACCCGTTCGCTCACCATGAGCAACGAGTACGAGCTGGCCCGGGACAACCGGCAGGACCTGATCTTCACCAAGGAGCAGCTGCTCGCGCCGCTGCTCGAAGGCATGGAGCAGCCGCCGCACCCGATGCGGCTGGGCGACAGCGAGAAGGACTACTACGTCGGCGCGCTCACCAACCCGGGCACCTCGGCCGGCGCCGAGCGCTCGCCGATGGGCCCCGGCCGGTACCAGGTGGAGGAGCACCCGGGCGTGACCTTCCCCGGCGCCGAGCAGGCGGAGCAGCGGTCCGCCGCCGCGGCGGGCAAGGGAGGCAAGGCATGACCTCGGCAACGGTGCTCGCCGCAGCCGGCCAGGTGTCCGGGGGTGAGGAGGTCACCTTCTGGATCCTCGCCCCGCTGGCCCTGCTCGGCGCGGTCGGCATGGTGTGGGCCCGCAACGCGGTCCACTCCGCGCTCTGGCTGGTGCTGACCATGCTCTGCCTGGGCGTGTTCTACGTGCTCCAGGCCGGGCCGTTCATCGGCATGGTGCAGATCATCGTCTACACCGGCGCGATCATGATGCTGTTCCTGTTCGTGCTGATGCTCGTCGGCCGGGACGCGTCCGACTCGCTCATCGAGACGCTGCGCGGCCAGCGGGTCGCCGCCGTGGTCCTCGGGCTCGGCTTCGCCGGTCTGGTGGGCACCGGCCTCTACCGGGCGCTCGACGGAGTCCAGGCGGTCGGGCTCGACGAGGCCAACGGTGAGGGCAACGTGCAGGGCATCGCCCGGCTGCTGTTCACCAAGTACGTCTTCGCCTTCGAGCTGACCTCGGCGCTGCTGATCACCGCCGCCGTCGGCGCGATGGTGCTGGCACACGTGGAGCGGCGCAAGGCGGACCGGATGGACCAGATCGCCACCATGAAGGCGCGGTTCCGCCCCGGCAACTACCCCGGACCGAAGCCCGGCCCGGGTGTCTACGCCACGTCCTCCTCGGTGGCCACCCCGGCCCGTCTGCCCGACGGCCGGCTGACCGACCGCAGCATCCCGGAGATCATGCCGGTGCGTGAGCTGACGGCCGAGGAGACCGCACCGAAGGGGACTGATCGGTGAGCGCGAGGAGTGCAGCGAAGCGGAGCCCCGCAGTCGCGAACGAAAGGCTGGCACGGTGACCCCGGACTACTACCTCATCCTCGCGGCGGTGCTGTTCACCATCGGCGCCGTGGGCGTGCTGGTCCGGCGCAACGCGATCGTGCTGTTCATGTGCATCGAGCTGATGCTCAACGCGGCCAACCTGACCCTGGTCACGTTCAGCCGGATCAACGGCGACCTGAACGGCCAGATCATGGCGTTCTTCGTGATGGTGGTCGCGGCGGCCGAGGTCGTGGTCGGGCTCGCGATCATCATGGCGATCTTCCGGACCCGGCGCTCGGCCAGCGTCGACGACGCCAACCTGCTGAAGTACTGAGGGGCTCGTGGTGGAACAGATTCTGACGATCGCCCAGTCTGAGCCAGCCGAAGCCGTCACCTTCGCCACGGCGGACGGGATGCTGGGCAGTGTCTGGCTGCTGGTGGCGATCCCGCTGGTCAGCGCGGCGATCCTGCTGCTGCTCGGCAAGCGGGCCGACCGCTGGGGCCACTGGCTGGGCGTGGGCGCCATCGGCGCCGCGTTCGTGCTCGGGCTCACCTACTTCCTCCAGCTTCGCGGTCTGGAGAACAAGCAGGTCGAGCTGAGCCTCTGGGACTTCATGGCGGTCGGCAACCTGAAGGTGGACTTCGGTCTGCTCTTCGACCCGCTGGCCGCGGTCTTCGTCCTGCTGATCACCGGGGTGGGCTTCCTGATCCACCTCTACGCCGTGGAGTACATGGCGCACGACGCGGGCCGGCGGCTGTTCTTCGCGTACTTCAACCTGTTCGTCGCCGCCATGCTCCTGCTGGTGCTCGGCAACAACTACGTGATGCTCTACTTCGGCTGGGAGGGCGTCGGTCTGGCGTCGTACCTGCTGATCTCCTTCTGGTACGGCCGGCCCAGCGCGGCCACCGCCGGCAAGAAGGCGTTCCTGATGAACCGGGTCGGCGACGCCGGACTGGCCATCGGCATCTTCATCATGTTCGCCGTGCTCGGCACCACCCAGTACGACGAGGTGTTCAACGGGGTCGGCTCGATGACCTCGACCACCGTGCTGGTGCTCGGCCTGCTGCTCCTGCTCGGCGCGGCCGGCAAGTCCGGTCAGTTCCCGCTCCAGGCGTGGTTGCCGGACGCGATGGAGGGCCCGACCCCGGTGTCCGCGCTCATCCACGCGGCCACCATGGTCACCGCAGGCGTCTACCTGATCGCCCGCTCCAACGCGATCTTCTCGGCCAACGAGACGCTCCAGCTCGTGGTGGTCAGCGTCGGCGCGCTCACACTGCTGATGGGCTGCATCATCGGCGCGGCCAAGGACGACATCAAGCGCGTGCTGGCCTGGTCGACGGTGAGCCAGATCGGCTACATGTTCCTCGGCGTCGGTCTCGGCGGCGGCGCGTACGCGCTGGCCATCGTGCACCTGCTGGCACACGGCTTCTTCAAGGCCAACATGTTCCTCGGCGCCGGCTCGGTCATGCACGGCATGAACGACCAGGTGGACATCCGCCGCTTCGGCGGGCTGTCCAAGTACATGAAGGTCACCTGGCTGACGTTCATGATGGGCTGGCTCGCCATCATCGGCATGTTCCCGTTCTCCGGCTACTTCTCCAAGGAGCCGATCATCGTGGCCGCGTTCGAGCGGGAGGGCTGGACGGCCTGGCTGTTCGGCATGGCCGCGCTGCTCGGCGCCGGGCTCACCGCGTTCTACATGACGCGGCTGTTCGTGCTCACGTTCCACGGTCCGAAGCGCTGGACCGAGGACATCGAGCACCCGCACGAGTCGCCGAAGCTGATGACCATCCCGCTGATCCTGCTGGCGGTCGGCTCGGTCGGCGCGGGCTTCCTGCTCGCCACCTCCGTGCCGGACTGGCTCACCGCCACCAACGGACTCGCCGCCGAGAGCGGGGAGCACGCGCCGGTGCTGGCGCACTGGCTGCTCACCGCGCTGTCGCTGCTGCTCACCGTGCTGGGCGCCGGGCTGGCCTGGTTCCTGTTCCGCTCCGGTACGGCCACCGAGCCGCAGCCGGCCGGCGTGGTGGTCACCGCCGCCCGCCGGAACCTCTACACGGACGCCTTCAACGAGGCGGTCTTCGAGAAGCCGGGCATCTTCCTCACCCGGGCGCTGGTGTTCCTCGACAACCGGGGCGTGGACGGGCTGGTCAACGGCCTGGCCGCCGCCGTGGGCGGGGGCTCGGGCCGGCTCCGGCGGCTCCAGACCGGCTTCGTGCGGTCGTACGCGACCTCGATCCTGACCGGCGCGCTGCTCGTGGTCGCGGCGTTCCTGGCGGTGCAGGCGGGGTGGCTGGCGTGATCGACCTCAACGCGGCCGCCCCCGCCGGCGGGCCACGCAGTCACGACGGAGGTAAGGCCGAATAATGTCCAACTTCCCGTTCCTCTCGGTGCTGACCGTGGCGCCGCTGGTCGGCGCCCTGGTGGTGGCACTGCTGCCCCGCAGCCGCCCGGACCTGGCCAAGCTGGTCGCGTTCGGCTGGTCGCTGCTGGTGCTGGTGCTGTCGGTGGTGATGTGGTTCGCCTTCTCCGCCGGTGGTGACCGGTTCCAGTTCCGCGAGTCGTACCCGTGGATCCCGAACTGGGGCGTGAACTTCACCTTCGAGGTGGACGGCATCGCGCTGGTCATGCTGATGCTGATCGCGATCCTGGTGCCGCTGGTGATCCTGGCGTCCTGGCACGACGCCGAGGCGTCCAAGCGCTCGGTGCCCGCGTACTTCGCGCTGCTCCTCGTCCTCGAGTGCACGATGATCGGCGTCTTCGCCGCCGCCGACGTCTTCCTGTTCTACGTGTTCTTCGAGGTCATGCTGGTGCCGATGTACTTCCTGATCGGCAGCTACGGCGGCCACCAGCGGCAGTACGCGGCGGTGAAGTTCTTCCTCTACTCGCTGGTCGGCGGTCTGTTCATGCTGGCCGCGGTGATCGGCCTCTGGGTGGTCGGCGGGAAGACCTTCGACTGGCAGGCGCTGAGCCAGGCCGAGTTCGCCACCGACACGGCCCGCTGGCTGTTCCTCGGCTTCTTCGTGGCCTTCGCGATCAAGGCGCCGTTCTTCCCGTTCCACACCTGGCTGCCGGACGCCGGTGGCGCGGCCCCGGCCGGCGCCGCCGCGCTGCTCGTCGGCGTGCTGGACAAGGTCGGCACGTTCGGCATCCTCCGCTACTGCCTTCCGCTGTTCCCGGAGGCGTCGCGCTGGTTCGCGCCGTGGGCGCTGGCGCTCGGCGTCATCGGCATCATCTACGCCGCGCTGCTGGCGGTCGGCCAGAACGACCTGAAGCGGCTGGTGTCGTACACCTCGATCGCGCACTTCGGGTTTATCGGCGTCGGCATCTTCGCGTTCACCACCCAGGCCGGCACCGGTGCGGTGCTCTACATGCTCAACCACGGCCTGGCCACCGGCCTGCTGTTCCTCGTGGTCGGCATGCTGATCGCCCGGCGCGGCTCGGCGCTGATCAGCGACTTCGGCGGCGCGGGCAAGCTGGTGCCGGTACTCGCCGGTGTGCTCTTCTTCGCCGGTCTGGCCTCGCTGGCGCTACCCGGTACCGCGCCGTTCGTCTCCGAGTTCCTGGTGCTGATCGGCACGTTCACCGTCAACAAGCCGGTCGCGGTGATCGCCACGCTCGGCATCATCCTGGCGGCGGCGTACGTGCTGTGGATGGTGCAGCGCACCACGCAGGGCACGCTGAACCCGGCGCTGACCGAGGTCGAGGGCATGCGCCGTGACCTCACCCTGCGCGAGAAGGTGGTCGTCGCGCCGCTGATCGCGCTGATCGTGCTGCTCGGCTTCTATCCGAAGCCGGTCACCGACGTCATCAACCCCGCCGTCCAGGCGACCATGCAGGACGTCGGCAAGTCCGACCCCGCCCCTGAGGTCGGCAGCGTCCAGGAGGCCGCAAAATGACCGAGCTCAAGCTGCCGTCGATCGACTACGCGGCGCTCGCTCCGATCCTGATCATGCTGGGCGCGGCGCTGCTCGGGGTCCTGGTCGAGGCGTTCGTGCCGCGCCGCCTGCGTAACGCGGTGCAACTCGGGCTCGCCCTGGTGGCGATGCTCGCCGCGATCGTCATGGTGATCCTGAACGCCGACGACCGGCTGATCACCATCGGCGGCGCCATCGCGATCGACGGCCCGACGCTGTTCCTGCAGGGCGCCATCCTGGTGCTCGCGGTGATGGCGCTGCTGCTCGTCGGCGAGCGCACGGTGGAGCGGGGCGGCGCGTTCGTGGCGCACGCCGCAGTCACCGCCGAGTCGGCCGAGGACCGGCGACAGGCCGAGGGCGTCGGCGGTGCCACCGAGGTCTACCCGCTGATGTCGTTCGCGATCGGCGGCATGCTGATCTTCGTGGCGGCGAACGACCTGCTGACCATGTTCGTCGCGCTGGAGGTCTTCTCGCTGCCGCTCTACCTGCTCTGCGCGCTGGCCCGCCGCCGGCGTCTGCTGAGCCAGGAGGCGGCGCTGAAGTACTTCATGCTCGGCGCGTACGCCTCGGCGTTCTTCCTGTTCGGTGTCGCCCTGATCTACGGCTTCACCTCCGGGATCCCGGGCCGCGCGGCCGGCGTCGACTTCGCCACCGTGCACGCCGCGGTCACCGACTCCCCGTCCAGCCCGGTGCTGTTGTTCGCCGGCATGGCGCTGCTCGCCATCGGCCTGCTGTTCAAGGCCGCCGCCGCGCCGTTCCACGTCTGGACGCCGGATGTCTACCAGGGCGCGCCGACCCCGGTCACCGGCTTCATGGCGGCCTGCACCAAGGTCGCCGCGTTCGGTGCGCTGCTGCGCGTCTTCCACGTGGCGTTCGCCGGGGCCTCCTGGGACTTCACCCCGGTGCTCGGCGCGATCGCGGTGCTGACCATGCTGGTCGGCGCGGTGCTGGCGGTCACCCAGACCGACATCAAGCGCCTGCTGGCGTACTCGTCGATCGCGAACGCCGGTTACCTGCTCGTCGGTGTGCTGGCGCCCAGCCGTGAAGGGCTCTCCGGCACCATGTTCTACCTGGCCGCGTACGGCTTCTCGGTGCTCGCCGCGTTCGCCGTGGTGACGCTGGTGCGCGACGCCGACGGGGAGGCCACCCACCTGTCCCGCTGGGCCGGGCTGGGCCGCCGCTCGCCGTTCTTCGCGGCGATCTTCACGTTCATCCTGCTGGCCTTCGCCGGTATCCCGCTGACCAGCGGCTTCACCAGCAAGTTCGCGGTCTTCGGCCCGGCCCTGGAGGCGAACCAGGCGTGGCTGGTGATCGCGGGCGTGCTGACCAGCATGGTGCTGGCCTTCCCGTACCTGCGGGTCGTGGTGATGATGTGGCTCTCCGAGCCGGGCGAGTCCACCCCGACGGTGACCGTGCCGGGGGCGCTCACCTCGGCCGCGCTGGTCATCGGCGTGCTCGCCACGCTGGTCCTCGGCGTGGTGCCCGGTCCGCTGCTCGACCTGACCACCGGCGCCGCCGAATTCGTCAGATGACAGAGGTGTTCCCACCGGGGGCCGGTACGCCGTGGCGTACCGGCCCCCGGCCCGTATCCCCGTCGACGAGCAGGTCGAACGGGTGTGGCATGGTTGAGGACGTGGCGAACCCGGCTGGCGAGCGTTCAGGTCAGTTCGGCGCGCTCGGCCTGCACCTCGCCGACCCGCGCGTCGAAGCCTCCGTGCTGGGTGTGCTCGACCGGGTCGAGACGAGCCTGCGGGCGAGCGTGGCGAGCGCCGATCCGCTGGTGACCGAGGCGTCCCGGCACCTGGTCGAGGCCGGCGGCAAGCGGTTCCGTCCGCTGCTGGTGGCGCTTGGTGCGCAGTTCGGCGCCCCGGAGGCCGACCAGGTCGTCCCCGCCGCCGTGGTGATGGAGCTCACCCACCTGGCGACGCTCTACCACGACGACGTGATGGACGAGGCCGCCGTTCGGCGTGGCGCCCCGAGCGCCAACTCCCGCTGGACCAACTCGGTCGCCATCCTGGTCGGCGACTACCTCTTCGCCCGGGCCGCGGACATCGCCGCCGACCTGGGCCCCGAGGCGGTACGCCTGCAGGCGCGCACGTTCGCCCGGCTGGTGCACGGCCAGATCGCCGAGACGGTCGGCCCGCGCGACACCGACCCGGTCGCGCACTACCTGCACGTGATCGCCGAGAAGACCGGCTCGCTGATCGCCACCTCGGCGCGCTTCGGCGGCATGTTCGGCGGCGCGGCGCCCGCGCACGTCGAGGCCCTGGCCGCGTACGGCGAGATCATCGGCGTCGCGTTCCAGCTCTCCGACGACCTGCTGGACATCGCCAGCGAGTCGGTCCAGTCCGGCAAGACGCCCGGCACCGACCTGCGCGAGGGCGTACCCACCCTGCCGGTGCTCTACGCGATGGCCTCCGACGACGCGGACGCGGCGAGCGTACGGCTGCGCGAGATCCTGGCCACCGGCCCGCTGGTGGACGACGCGCTGCACGCCGAGGCGCTGGGCCTGCTGCGGGAGTCGCCGGCGCTCAAGCGTGCCCGGGAGACGGTGCGCAGCTACGCCGAGGACGCACGCGCCCGGCTGGCTCCGCTGCCCGAGGGTCCGGCGCGTCGCGCGCTGGAGTCCCTCTGCGACTACATCGCCGACCGCACCAGCTGACCGACCCACCCCTCCCCGCACCCGCCCACCGCCCCGTCGCGCTCCGTGCGCTCCGTCGGCTCCGTGCGCTCCGTCGATCATGAAGTTGACGGGCTCGGGGACGG
>NZ_JBMVFV010000039.1:0-54607 GCF_049538395.1 Micromonospora sp. AB353
GTCGTGCAGGCGCTGCCGTTGAGCGTGAACGAGGCGGGCCTACCGGTGTTGCCGGTGTGGGTGGCCTGGAAGCCGATGTCCACCGAGCCGCCCGGCGGGATCGACGCGTTGTAGGAGACGTTGCGGGCGCTCACCGTGCCGCTGGACGGGCTGTACGTCGCGTTCCAGCCTCCGGTGATCGTCTGGCCGGCAGGAAGCGTGAACGCGAGGTTCCAGCCGTTGATCGCCGTGGTGGACGTGTTGGTGATGGTCACCGCGGCGGTCAGGCCGTTGTTCCAGGCGTTCACCACGTACCCGATCCGGCAGGCCCCCGACGGCGGCGGCGTGGTCGGCGGCGGCGTGGTCGGCGGCGCCGTGGTGGGCGGCGCGGTCGTCGGGGGCGCGGTGGTCGGGGGCGCGGTCGTCGGGGGCGCGGTGGAGTCCAGGCCGAAGAAGCGGATCGCCTGGGCCGCGTCCACCGGCAGGTTGTGCGTGACGCCCTGCATGCTGATCGCCTCGACGGTCGCGGTGCCGCCGGTGCCGCCGTAGCGGGTACGGGTGTAGCCGGGCTGCGGACTGTCCGTGTACGCGGGCGTCTGGCTCAGCCCGTTCACGTTCGTCCACTGGTCGATCTCCTCGCCGAAGTTCGGGTAGCGCAGCGTCTCGTCGTTCGTGCCGTGCCAGAGCTGCATCCGCGGACGCGGGCCGGTGTAGCCCGGGTACGCGTTGCGCACCAGGTCACCCCACTGCTGCGGGGTCTTCAGCACCTGGCCGTTGGCGCACTCGCTGTTCCACTCCGAGCCGTTCGTGGTGGCGAAGCAGCCGAACGGCACACCGGCGAACGCGGCGCCGGCCCGGAACACGTCCGGGTAGTCGCCGAGCAGCACGTTCGTCATCATCGCGCCGGACGAGGTGCCGGTGGTGAAGATCCGCTGCGAGTCGACCGGGTAGCGCTGCCGCACGTAGTCCACCATCGACTTGATGCCCACCGGGTCGCTGCCGCCGTCGCGGCGCAGCGCCTGCGGCGAGGACACGTCGAAGCACTTGCTGCTGCGCGTCACCGACGGGTAGACCACGATGTAGCCGTACCGGTCGGCGAGCGACGCGAACTGGGTGCCGGAGTACATGGCCGGGCCGCTGCCGGTGCAGTAGTGGTTCACCACGAGCAGCCCGGGTCGGGCCGCGACCGTGTCCGGGACGTAGAGGTACATGCGCAGGTTGCTCGGGTTGGCGCCGAAGTTCGTCACCTCGGTCAGCGCGGCGGCCGAGGCCGGCCCGGGGACGGCGAGCGCCGCTCCGACGGCGAGCCCGGCGGCGGCGAGCGCCGCGCCGAGCAGCCGGAGTCTGCTCATTCTGGACAGCATGCTGTTCTCCTCGGTGGTGGGAACGCCGCACGGGGCGGCGTCCTCGCCGGCGAGGCGCCTGCGACGGGCGGCCCGGACCCTCGGAGACGAGATAGACAGTCGCGGATCTATGCGACTCGAATCGGAGTCTAGGCTCCGCCCGGCGGGCCGACAACCGCCGCGGCCACCCGGCGGGCGCGGTCCGCATGGGTGAGTACGTCCACGCTGTCCACGTACTGGTCCACCGCGCCCACCGGCGGCCGGTCGCGCAGTTCCGGGTCGGTGATCGCGGCGCGCAGCGTCTCGACGAACCGGCCGGCGTGCACCACCAGGAACGGCCGGTTGTGGAACGGCCGCGCGGCCGGATCCACCGGCGGTGCCAGCGCCGCATCGTTCGTCCAGCCGGCGACCGTCTCCAGCGCCCGGACCAGGCCGGGCTGCCGGGCCGCCCAGTCGCCCGGGCCGAGCGCGGCGGCGAGCCCGTCCACCACCGGCGCCGCTCGCGGCAGCGCCGCGAACACCGTGCCGAGCCACTTCGCGTACGGGGGCCAGCGGCGGTGCAGCAGCAGGCCGAGGCGCATCAGATCCCGGGCCAGCCCGCCGACCACGACCCGGCTGCCGAGTTCGTCGCCGACCTCGGCGCACCGGCCGGCCAGGTGCTCGGCCTGCGCGACCCGCTGCCATCCGGCGGCCAGCACGTGCCGCCACACGTCGTCCGGATACCAGGCGAGCCGGGCGCGGACGGCGGTGAGCGCGCCGCCGAGCCCGTCGTGGAACACCGCTCCCCCGGTCAGCTCGGCCAGCCGCTGCGTCGGCGTCGCCATCCAGTCCGCCGTCGTCAGTCCGGCGCGCGGGTCGGCGCCGAGCCGCTCCCGCAGCCACCCGCCCAGCTCGTCCACCGGAACGCCGTGCCGGTCGCCGTCGGCGTGGACCGTGCCGAGCCGCGCCGCCGGGCCGCCCGCGTACCGGGTCGGCCAGCCGAGGAACCGCGCCGGCAACTCCGCGTCCAGCGCCGCCCGTACCGGCGCCACGTCGTGCGCGCTGCCCACGAAGACCTGGGTACGCGGACCCCAGTCGTGGTCGGTGGAGCGGGGCGTGTCGAGGCCGAGCAGCTCGGAGCCGCCGTCGAGCAGACCGGCGGCGTACGGCAGGCCGGGCAGCCGCCGCGCCAGCAGCGGACCCACCACCTCGTCGTGGAACCGGCGGGCCAGGGTCAGGCCGGGTACGAAGCTCACCCCTCAGTCTGCTCATGCCACGCCCGTCGCGCGCCCGGGTTTCCGCCTCCGGCGGTCGCCTCCCCCATCGCGTCACAGGGCTGTGGAAGGCTTGTCGCCGTGGCACACCGACAGCCGATCCTCCTGATCGACTCCCCCAGCCTCTACTTCCGCGCCTACTTCGGCATCCCCGAGTCGGCCGCGAAGACCGGCGACGGCCAGCCCGTCAACGCCGTGCGCGGCTTCCTCGACATGCTCGCCCAGCTCGTGCGCACCCGCCGGCCCGACCGGATGATCTGCGCGATGGACCACGACTGGCGGCCGGCGTGGCGGGTCGAGCTGCTGCCGTCGTATAAGGCGCACCGGGTCGCGCCCGAGGGCGGCGAGGTCGTGCCGGACACACTGTCCCCGCAGGTGCCGATGATCCTGGAGGTGCTGGACGCGCTCGGCATCCCGGCCGTGGGCGCCACCGGCTACGAGGCCGACGACGTGCTCGGCACGCTCGCGGTGACCCAGCCGGGCCCGGTCGAGGTGGTCTCCGGCGACCGCGACCTGTTCCAGCTCGTCGACGACGCGCACCCGGTACGGCTGCTCTACGTCGGCCGGGGCGTGGCCAAGCTGGACGACTGCGACGACGCGGCGGTCCGCACCCGCTACGGCGTGCCCGCCGACCGGTACGCCGACTTCGCGGCGCTGCGCGGCGACCCCAGCGACGGGCTGCCCGGCGTCGCCGGCGTCGGCGAGAAGACGGCCGCCCGGCTGATCGACCGCTACGGCGGGCTCGACGGCATCCTGGCCGCGCTCGACGACCCGCGCTCCGGTTTCGCGCCGGGGCTGCGGGCCAAGCTCGACGCCGCCCGCGACTACCTGGCCGTGGCGCCGAAGGTGGTCCGGGTCGCCACCGACGTGCCGCTGCCCGAGCTGGACCCGGCACTGCCGACGTCTCCCGCCGACCCGGACCGGCTGCTGGAGCTGGCGCAGCGCTGGAATCTGGCCGGCTCGTGCCGCCGCCTCGTCGACGCGCTGGCCGGCGACCGATCGTGATCAGTTGATCACGAGGGGCGGTCGGTGCTCCGGCGGGTCGGGAACTGGGCGCCGGGCTGCGCCAGCGTCGAGCGGGCACGCAGGCCGACCGGGTCCGGCGCGGGTTCGGCGGCGGCCGCGTACGGAGCCTCGTCGAGCCGCGAACTGACATACGCGGCCCCGGCCCGGTCGTCGTCCGACGGCGCGGCGAGCAGCGCGTAGACGAGCCCGACCACGCCGAAGACCACTGCCAGCACGATCGGCACCAGCAGTCCGCTCACCTCGGTGCCGGACGCCGGGCCGCGGCTCTCGTGCAGGTGCACCGACAGCGCGCTCATGCCGGTGAAGTGCATACCGTTCACCGCGATGCCCATGACCAGCGCCGAGGCGGCGATGGCCAGCCCGCGCCGGACGGTCATCGCCAGCCAGAGCGCGACGGTGGCGGCCACGATCGCGATGACCACCGACAGCGTCACCCGCAGCGGGTCGTAGCCGAACGAGCCGTCCAGGCGCATCGCGGCCATGCCGGTGTAGTGCATGGCCGCCACGCCGGCGCCGGTGAAGAACCCGCCGGCGAGCAGCCGGGGCGCGGCGAGCCGGCCGGTGCCCACGATCGCCAGCCCGATGCCGACCGCCGCCACCGCGATCGCCGTGCTGGCGGCCGTCAGCGGCACGTCGTAGCGGATCCGGGTGCCGCCGACGGCGAAGCCGAGCATCGCCATGAAGTGCATGGCCCAGATGGCGGTGCCGCCCAGCGCCCACGCGGCCAGCAGGCCCCACCAGGCACGCTGGCCGGCGCTGGTGGCGGTCCGGATCCGCCCGGCGCAGACCAGGCCGAGTGCCGAGCCGAGCACCGACAACGCGTAGCTGAGCGCGGGTGTGATCCACCCGTACTCAAAGTGATTGATCTCGCCCACGACGCCCTTCCCTCACCATCGGCCGAGCGCGGTCCACGGCGCCCCGGGGCAATGATCGGGCAGGCCCTGACCAGGGCATGCATCGGCCCCCCGACAATTCGCCCGGTGGCAGCGCCGTGACGCAGCGGTGCGTCGATTCCCGGCGGCCGGTGACCGAAAGTGACCCTATGCGGAGGCGTGGTACGCCAGCACGCCCCGGTTGACCGCCGCGATGGCCTGCCGGGCGGTGCCGCGCAGTTCGGCCGAGGCGCCACCCGAGTCGGCGACCTGCCCGAGCAGGTCGACCACCTGGCGCGCCCAGCGGACGAAGTCGCCCGCCGGCATCTCCCCGTCGATCTGGTGGCCGCTCGCAAGCACCTTCGCCAGCGCCTCGCCGCGCGCCCACCGGTAGATCGGCCAGGCGAAGCCGAGATCCGGTTCCCGGGTCACGGCCAGGCCGCGTGCCGCCTCGTCCGCCTCGATGTCGCCCCACAGCTTGAGCGTCTCGTCGACCGCGTCGGCCACCGCGCCGCGCGGCAGCGACGCCCGCTCGTCGACGTCCCGCCGGGCCTCGAAGACCACCACCGACACGGCGGCGGCCAGCTCGGCCGGGGACAGGCCGTCCCACACCCGGCGGCGCAGGCACTCGGCCACCAGCAGGTCCGCCTCGGTCCAGATCCGGGCCAGCATCCGCCCGGCGTCAGTGACCTCGCCGTCGGCGGCCAGGTAACCGCGCGCGGTCAGCAACGCGACGATCCGGTCGAAGGTACGGGCCAGCGAGCCGGTCCGCCCGGACACCCGCTCGCGCAGCTCCTCGGTGTCGCGTTCCAGCCGGCGCCGCCGCTCCGCCCAGCGGGCGTGCTCCTCCCGGTCCGGGCAGGCGTGACACGGGTGCGCGCGCAGCTCGACGCGCAGCTGGCTGAGCCGGTGGTCCTCCCCCGCCGCCTGCCGGGACCGGCCGCCCCGCCGGCCGCCGTGCCGGTCCAGGCCGGTGCCGCTGACCGCGGCAGCCAGATCCCGCCGGGCCGCCGGCGAGCGGTGGTTGAAGTGCTTCGGCACCCGGATCCGGGTGAGCACCTCGGCCGGTGTGGTGAAGTCACCGGGGGTGACCCGCCCGGCCCAGCGGTCCTGGGTGAGCACCAGCGGCCGGGGCTCGCCGAACCCGCCGGTGGCCGGGTCCAGCACCACCGCCAGGCCGGCCCGCCGCCCGGACGGCACCCGGATCACGTCACCGACCCGCAGCCGCTCCAGCGAGGCGACCGCCGCCGCCTTGCGCTGGGTCTGGCCCTGCCGGGCGATGGCGCGCTCCCGGTCGGCGATCGCCATCCGCAGCGCGAAGTACTCGTCGAAGTCGCCGTGGTGGCAGGCGGCCTCCGCGCCGTACGCCTCGATCGTCTCGGTGTTGCGCTGCACCTGCCGGGCCAGGCCGACCACCGACCGGTCGGCCTGGAACTGCGCGAACGAGGACTCCAGCAGCTCCCGGGCCGGCGCCGCGCCGACGCTGCCGACCAGGTTGACGGCCATGTTGTACGAGGGCCGGAAGCTGGAACGCAGCGGGTAGGTGCGGGTGGAGGCGAGCCCGGCCACGTGCCGGGGGTCGGTCTCCGGCGACCAGACGACCACCGCGTGGCCCTCCACGTCGATGCCCCGGCGGCCCGCCCGGCCGGTGAGCTGCGTGTACTCGCCGGGGGTGAGGTCGACGTGGGCCTCGCCGTTGAACTTCACCAGGCGTTCCAGCACCACGCAGCGGGCCGGCATGTTGATGCCCAGCGCGAGCGTCTCGGTGGCGAAGACGGCCTTGACCAGCCCGCGGACGAACAGCTCCTCGACGACCTCCTTGAACGCGGGCAGCATGCCGGCGTGGTGGGCGGCCAGGCCGCGCTCCAGGCCGTCGAGCCACTCCCAGTAGCCGAGCACGGACAGGTCCTCGCCGGGGATGGCGGTGACCCTCGACTCCACCACCCGGCGGATCTCGGCGCGTTCGTCAGGGGAGGTCAGGCGCAGCCCGGCGGCGAGGCACTGCTGCACGGCGGCGTCGCAGCCGGCCCGGCTGAAGATGAACAGGATGGCCGGGAGCAGCCCCTCCCGGTCGAGCCGGTCGACGATGTCCGGGCGCATCGGGCCGCGCCAGCGGGGTCCGCGCCGCCCGCCGCCGGGGCCGGCGCTGCGGCCCTCGCCCAGCTCCAGCCGGCGCATCGTGTCCCGGGTGTAGCGCAGCAGCTCGGGGTGCACGTCGTGCTTGCGGGCCGCGTCGGCGTCGTGGAACAGGTCGAACATCCGCTTGCCGACGAGCATGTGCTGCCACAGCGGCACCGGGCGGTGCTCGGAGACCACCACCGCGGTCTCGCCGCGCACGGTGACCAGCCAGTCCGCGAACTCCTCGGCGTTGGAGACGGTGGCCGACAGCGACACGAGCGTGACCGACTCGGGCAGGTGGATGATCACCTCTTCCCAGACCCCGCCGCGGAACCGGTCGGCCAGGTAGTGGACCTCGTCCATCACCACGTACGCCAGGCCCTCCAGGGTGGCCGAGCCGGCGTAGAGCATGTTGCGCAGCACCTCGGTGGTCATCACCACCACCGGCGCGTCGCCGTTTATCGCGTTGTCGCCGGTGAGCAGGCCGACCTGCTCGGCGCCGTAGCGGTCCACCAGGTCGTGGTACTTCTGGTTCGACAGCGCCTTGATCGGCGTGGTGTAGAAGCACTTGCGCCGGGTCGTGGGCGCGTCGCCGCCGGGCCGGCCGCGCAGCGCCAGGTGCACCGCGAACTCACCCACCACGGTCTTACCGGCGCCGGTGGGCGCGCACACGAGCACGCCGCTGCCCCGCTCCAGCGCCTCGCACGCCTCGCGCTGGAAGTCGTCGAGATCGAACCCGAGATCCAGGGAGAATTCGTCCAGGGCCGGGAAGGCGGAGGCCTGCGCGGCCCGGCGGCGCGCCGCGGCGTACCGCTCGGCGGGACTCGACATGGATCCAAGATTAATCGGTGCTGCCGAGGAGTACCGGTCAAGGCCATCCGGCAGGACGGTCGGAGCGGTCGGTAGGGTGCACGACGTGCCGGACCGTACCGAACTGCCCCACGTCTCGAACGGCGCCGACGACGCCGTCCGCCCGGGCCCGTCCCGCCGGCCCGTGGAGGCGGTGCTCTTCGACTTCCACGGCACTCTCGCCCAGGTGGAGGAGCCGCTGGCCTGGGTGCTCGCCGCCGCGGCCGCCTGCGGCATCGAACTGGACCGCATCCGGGCCACCTCACTGGCCGACCGTCTACTCACCGCCGGGCGCGCCGGCGGTCCGCTGCCGGCGCGGGTGCCGCCCCGGCTGGCCGAGCTGTGGGCCGACCGGGATCTCTACCCGCACGCGCACCGGGGCGCGTACACCGGGCTGGCCGAGACCGTGGACACCGGCATCGACGGGTTCGCCGACGCGCTCTACGAGCGGGTGCTGGTGCCCGAGGGCTGGGTGCCGTACCCGGACACCGCTCCCGTGCTGGGTGCGCTGCGCTCCGCCGGGGTGAAGGTGGCGGTGGTCAGCAACATCGGTTTCGACCTGCGGCCGCTGTTCGCCGCCTGGGATCTCGACGGGCTCGTCGACGCGTACGCGCTGTCGTACGAGGTGGGGCGCTGCAAGCCGGACCCGGGCATCTTCCTGCGGGCCTGCGGGATGCTCGGCGTCGACCCGGAGCGCACGCTCATGGTGGGTGACACCCCGGCCGACGCGGGCGCGGTGGCCGCCGGGTGCGGGGTGCTGGTGCTGCCCTGTGCCGACGCGGGCCGCCCGAACGGGCTCGGCGCGGTGCTCGACCTGGCCGGGGCCGCCTGAGCACACCCCCAGCGGCGCGAACCCGTCGCGGCGCACCGGATACCGTCAGGGGCATGACCGGTGTCCACCCCTTGCCGCCGCGTGCGCCGGGACGGCTCGGCGGGGTCGCGCTGGTTCTCGGCGGGGCGCTGTCGGTGCAGTTCGGCTCCGCGCTGGCCGCGCTGCTGTTCCCCCGTACCGGGGTGGCCGGGGCGGTGACGCTGCGGTTGACCATCGGCGCGCTGCTGATGCTCGTGGTCTGCCGACCCCGGGTACGCGGGTACGGACGTCGCGACTGGGCGGCGGTGCTGGCGTTCGGGCTGGCCCTGGCCGGCATGAACTCGATCTTCTACCAGGCGATCGAGCGGATCCCGCTCGGCCCGGCCGTCACCCTGGAGGTGCTCGGCCCGCTGGCGCTGTCGGTGATCGCCGCGCGCCGGGTGGCCGCCTGGTGCTGGGCCGCGCTGGCGCTGGCCGGTGTGGTCCTGCTCGGCCAGGGCGGGTTCGACCGGCTCGACCCGGTCGGCGCCGCGCTGGCGCTGACGGCGGGCGCCATGTGGGCGGCGTACATCGTCTGCTCGGCGCGGATCGGCGCGCGGTTCCCCGGCGCGGACGGGCTGGCGCTCGCGCTGACCGTCGCCGCGCTGCTGACGCTGCCGTTCGGGCTGGCCGACGGCGGCGGCCGCCTCGCCGACCCGGTGGTGCTGGGGCTCGGTACCGGACTGGCGCTGCTCGCCTCGGTGCTGCCGTACAGCCTGGAGCTGGCCGCGTTGCGGCGGCTGCCGACAGCGACGTTCGCGGTGATGATGAGTCTCGGTCCGGCGATCGCCGCCGTGGCCGGCTGGCTGGTGCTCGGCCAGGCGTTGCGGCCGGTCGAGGTGCTCGCCATCGCGCTCGTGGTCGCCGCGAGCGCCGGCGCGGTCCGCGCCGCCGCGCCGCCGCCTTCGCCCGCGCCGCCCTCGCCCGCGCCGCCGGCCGTTCCCGGCGTGCCGTCTGAGGCGGACCCGGCGGCGGTCAGCGCAGCAGCCGCAGCGCCGCCGGCGCGGCCGTGACTGTCACCGGCAGGTCGAGGGAGCGTTCCCCGTCGGCGTACGTGGTGATGCCCTCGGCGGCCAGCTCCACCGTCCGCGCCCGGTAGACGCGCGCCAGTGGGTGCGTCACGTGGGTGCCCTGGTAGATCTGCGGCTTGACCCGCATCAGCGTGCGCCTGTCGAACCGGCCGCCCACCACCACGTCCAGCAGGCCGTCGTGCGGGTCGGCGTCCGGGCAGATCCGCATGCCGCCGCCGTAGCTGGCCGTGTTCCCCACCGCGACGAGCACCGCGTCGATCTCCTGCGCCACCCCGTCGAGGACCAGCCGGTAGCGGCGCGGCCGCAGCCGGGCCAGCTCCACCACGATCGCCAGGTCGTACCGGCGCGGGCCGCGCGGCCAGCGCATCCGGTTCGCGCGTTCGTTGACGATCGCGTCGAAGCCGGCCGCGAGGACCGCGCCGAACCAGCGGTCGGCCACGCCGGGCCGGGACAGCCGCGCCAGGTCCACCGGCCGGGAGCGGCCGGCGGCGAGCGCCGCCGTGATCACCTCGACCGCGGCGATCGGGTCGGTCGGGAAGCCGGTCTCCAGCGCGAAGTCGTTGCCGGTGCCCGCCGGGACCGGCCCGAACGGCACATCGGTGCCGGCGACCGCCTGCATCGCCCGGTGCACGGTGCCGTCGCCGCCCACCGCGACGAGCGCCCCGGCGCCGCCGGCGACCGCGGCGTGGCACGCCGCCTCCGCCTCCTCGGGGGTACGCGCGCGTAGCAGCTCGACCGGGCGGCCCGCTCCGGCGAGGCGCTCCAGGACCCCGGGCAGCAGACCGCGGTGCCGCCCCCTGCCCGCTGTCGGGTTGGCGAGCACGGCGACGGGGCCGGGCGGGACATGATCGTGCGCGGTCACGGCGAGCACCGTACGGCACGGCTCAGGCCGCCCACCAGAGCCAGGTCACACGGCGGGTGGGCGGCACACGCCGACGGCGCCCGGCAGGGGGTGCCGGGCGCCGTGGCGGGGGTGGTTCAGGGGAGGTCGATCGGGCGCAGCACCCGGTCCACCGCGTGGGCGATCTGCTTGTTGCCCTTGTTGATGTCGTACCGCACCACCTTGGCGTTGCGGTCGCTGGTGTCGGCGTCGACCAGGCGCACCTCGCGGCCGTACCAGCAGCGCTTCACGTCCACCTCGACGGTGGCGCCGAGCGCGGTGGTCAGGTCCGCGCCGTCGGCCTTCAGCGCCGCCTTCCGGTCGATCGTCGCGCCGGGCACGACGTGGTAGAGCAGGACGTCCTCCACGGTGTCCACGCCCAGGCCGGCGACCGCGTCGAACGCGGCCTTCTCGCCGGGCAGCTTCTTCGCGGCGGTGATGTCCCGCACCAGCTCGCGGAACGCGTAGTCGTTCGGCACGAACGCGGTCAGCGCGACGGTGCCGTCGGTGAGCACCTTCACCGGCGAGTCCGGCTTGGCCTGGAGCACCGTGAGGACCGCCTTGGTGAGGACGTCGAAGTCCCGCGAGTTGTGGTCGAAGCCGCTCTTGTCGGCGGTGAGCACGGCGGCCAGCGACCGCGTACCCGGCTGCTTGGCGCCGGCCTGGGCGGGCACGGCGACGGCGGTGGTGGCCACCGCCGCCGCGGTGGCGCCCACGGCCAGCCGGGCGGCGAGACGAGCGATGTTCATCGGGGAGCCTTTCGTCGAAGCGACCAGGTCCGTGACTGTCGTCACGACCATTGCTTCGCCCGCACCGTCCCCGGTGGATGCAGCCGGATCGACGCGTTTTCGCGGCCGCCTCAGCGCACCACCAGCCGCTTGCTCACCGACGGCACACCGTCGCCCTTGACCTTCAGCGACCAGTCCCCCGCCGCACCGAGCGTCACCACCGTCTCGGCGGTGCCGTTGGCCTCGGCCTTCATCTCGGCGACCCGCTTGCCGTCGGGGTTGAGCACGTACAGCGTCCGCGCCCCGGCGGTCTTGTTCGTCACCTTGAACGCGAGCTTCTCGCCCGGCTCCGCGATCAGTGCGTCCACACCGGTCATCGCGTCGTCGGTCAGCTCGATCGTCACCGACCGGTCGTAGGCCACCTCGGCCGCGGCGCTGGCCAGGTTGCCGTCGTCCGACACGGTGATCTTCGTACGCACGCCGTCGCCCTGCCGGCCGGGCTTGCAGGCCACCTCGTACGTGCCGGTCTGCAGCGACGCGCGCAGGTCACCGGTGCGGCCCGCCGGCACGTCCGCGACCTCGGCGATCACCTTGGTGAAGGCGTCGCCCTCCCGGCCGTAGACGTAGACCCCGGTGGCCTGCCGGCCCCGGTTGGTCACGGTGAAGGTGACGGTGCCCGGGGTGAACAGCGTGGTGGTGACCTCGCAACTGGTGTCGGTGGCGGTCACCGGCACCTGCTGGCCCTTCGGCGCGGGCTCGTCGTCACCGCAGGCGGTGAGCGCGGTGGCCGCGCAGAGGACGGTCAGGACGGCGGCGGTACGGCTCTTCATCGGGTTCTCCGGAGCGCAGGTCAGACGGGCTGACCGGAACGGGGCGCCGACGCACCCCGGCACACCGCCCGGGGGGCTCGGCGGAGTCAGCAGAGTCTAAGCGGGTACGGCGTCCCGGCAAGGCCCGAGGGCGACCGAAGTGCGGCCCCGGCCGGCGGTGGTCCGCGCGCGGGGCATGATGGCGGCATGCGGCTGGTCTCCCTGCTCCCCTCCGCCACCGAGATCGTGTACGCGCTCGGCCTCGGCGACGACCTGGTCGGCGTCACGTTCGAGTGCGAGGTGCCCGCGTCGTACCGGTCGGGCACCACAGTGGTCGTCGGCGGCCGGGACACCCGGGGCATGAGTCCCGGCGACATCGACGCGTACGTCCGGGCGCAGGTCGCGGCCGGCGCCGACCTCTACACGCTGCACGCCGGGGCGCTGGCCGGGCTCGACCCGGACCTCATCCTCACCCAGGATCTGTGCCGGGTCTGCGCGCTGCCCTCGGGCCGGGTCGCCGACGCGGTGGAGCACCTGGGGTGCCGGGCCGACGTGCTGTCGCTCGACCCGTACACCCTGGACGACGTGCTGGAGTCGATCCGGGCGGTCGGCGCGGCGGCCCGGGTGCCGGACCGCGCGGAGGCCCTCGTCGACGGTCTGCGGGCCCGGCTCGCGGCGGTGCGCGCGGCGGTGGCGGGCCGGCCCCGGCCACGGGTCGCGGTGGTCGAGTGGGTCGACCCGCCGTTCGGCGCCGGGCACTGGATCCCCGACCTGGTCGACGTCGCCGGCGGCGAGCCGGTCGCCGCCCATCGCGGCGTCCGGTCCACGCCGACCACCTGGGCGGCGCTGCGGGCCGCCCGTCCCGAGGTGGTGCTGGTGGCGCCGTGCGGGTTCCGCCTCGACGGCGCGGCCGAGCAGGCCGCCGCGGTGGCCGGGCACTTCCCCGACGCGCAGGTGTGGGCGCTGGACGCGGACGGGCTGATCGTGCGCGTCGGCCCGCGCCTGGTCGACGGCGCCGAGACGATAGCCGCCATCCTGCACCCCCATTCCGTCTCCCCACCTCACCCCACAGCAGCCCGCCGCCTCCCCTGACCCACCGCCCCGCCCGGCGATCTTGCAGTTTCGGCCCAGAAAGAGGGTGCATATCGGGCACCGGAGGGGCGCAGAATCCAAGACCGACGTGGGATGCGGTGGGGTGCCGGAGAGCTCGGCAGGGCTGCTGTGGAAACGCGGACGCCGTCCCCGTGAGGTGGGGACGGCGTCCGGCGGTGAACGGGATCGGTCAGGTCATGTCGTCGTAGCGGCGCTCGATCGGCTTCGGGGCGACGATCGGCTCGGGTGCGCCGATCGGCTCGGACGCCTCGATCCGGCCACCGGTGGGCACCGGCTCGTCCGACAGGTCCAGCGGTGACACCTCGTCGTCGGCGATGCCGGCGTAGGCCTCACGCCCGCGGCCGCGCCGCCTGTCGTTGAGGAACGCCACCCCCACGGCGGCGAAGTAGAGCGCGCAGAGGCAGATCGCCAGCGCGGTCATGCCGAACGGGTCGGGTGTCGGCGTGACCACCGCGGCGAACGCGAAGAACACGAACACCGCCACCCGCCACCAGCTGAGCAGCCGCTTGGCGCTGGCCAGGCCGACGAAGTTGAGCATCAGCACGATCAGCGGGAACTCGAACGCCACCCCGAACAGCAGGATCAGGTTCGTGACGAACGAGATGTAGCGGGTCACCTCGAGGTTGGTCGCGATGTCGTCGCCGGAGACGTTGAGCAGGAACTCCAGTCCCTTGGTGGTGACGAAGAACGCCAGCACCGCGCCGGCCGCGAACAGCGGGGCCGCCAGAGCGGTGAAGACGTACGCGTACCGCCGCTCGTGCCGGTGCAGACCGGGCGCGATGAACGCCCAGAGCTGGTAGAGCCAGACCGGCGCCGCGATGATCAGACCGACCCAGAGACCGATCTTCAGATTCAGCAGGAAGACGTCGGCGACGCCGAGCTGCACGAACAGGCACTTGCCGGTTTCCGGATCGATCGACTGCGGCAGGTCGCAGTAGGGCTTCGACAGCAACACCCGGACCGGCGTGGCCAGCCAGATGCCGAAGCCGAAGCCGACCAGGATCGCCAGCGATGCGCGGAACAGCCGGTTACGCAGCTCACGGATGTGCTCGATGAGCGTCATCGAGCCGTCGGCGGCCCGCGCGAAGTTGCTCGGGCCGCGCTTCTTCAACCCGAAGGCCACGGTGATTGAGGCCCTCTCGGATCAGTTCTCGCGGACGCGCTGCACCGGGTCGGCCGGCGGGGCCACGGGCTGCTGCGGCTGCGGCGCGTACGGCTGCTGCTGGGCGTACTGCTGCTGGCCCTGCACGTACGGCTGCCCCTGCACGGGCTGCTGCGGCTGAAGCGGCTGGTAGCCGGCCTGCGCGTCGGCCTTCTCGGCGAGATCGCGGTCGTCGTCGTGCAGGCTCTTGGTCTCCGCCTTGATGATCCGCAGCGAACGGCCCAGCGAGCGGGCCGCGTCGGGGAGCCGCTTCGCGCCGAACAGCAGGATCAGCACGACCACGAGTACGGCGATGTGCCACGGCTTGAGGGCACCCATGGGAAGCTCCAGTCGCTCTGTGTCGGTGAGGGGTGAGTCGTCGCCCATCGTACGTGTGTCGCAGCGGCTTGCCACCCCCGCGGGCCTGCTCGTGCGGGCCCGATCGGTGAAGTTTCGACCAACCCGAAGTGTCCCGTCAACCGTCCAGGTCCGCGCATTCCTGCGCGTAACCGCCCGGGAACGCGCAGGCGACGCTCACCGGGGCGACAGCCGTCGATCAGTCGCCGCGCTTGGCCTTGATCAACGTGATCCGCTCCTGCGCGAGCGCCGCCCGCTCCTGGAGCGACTCGGCCCGCGCCTGCAACTGCTCGGCGGCCGACCGCAGCGACTCGGCCTCGCCCGCCCGGCGCTGCAACGCCAGCGCGGAACGGCGCAGCCCCGGCAGGCGGCTCACCACCGGACGGATCGCCAGGGCCAGTACGACCAGCGCGAACACCACGACCCCGAGCACGATCCACGTCACCACGGCGGTCAGCCTATCGGGTGACGCCGGCGGCCGCCGGGTCGGCGCTGCCGGCCGGGGTGGCGTACGCGTCGAGCGCGGCCACGGCCTGGGCGCGTACCTGCTCGGCCAGCTCGGCCGGGGCCACCACGGTCACCTCCGGGCCGAGCCCGAGCACGAACCGCCGGGCCCACCCGAGGTCGGTGACGCGCAGCGACACCACCCACTGCTCGCCGTCCGCCTCGACCCGCTCGCACGGATAGTATTCGGTGATCCACCGCTCGCCCCGGCCGATCCGCAGCGTGATCAGCGGCAGGTCGGCCGACGGGCGGAACACGCCGTCGCTGAGATCGTGCGGGCGGGCCTGCGGCGGCACGACCGCCTGCTCCGGCAGCTCGGTCACCGCGTCGATCCGGTCCGCCCGGAACAGCCGCACCGCCTCGGCGCGGCGGCACCACGCCTCCACGTACGCCCGGCCGCCGACCATCAGCATCCGCAGCGGGTCGATGGTGCGTTCGGTGGTCTCGTCCCGCGCCGCCGTGTAGTAGGTGATCCGCAGCGCCCGGCCGCGCTCGACGGCGGCGCGCAGCTCGCGTACCCGTGCGCTGTCGCCGGGAAGACGGACCTCGACCGGCGCGCCGGCCAGGTCACCGGCGGCGTTCTCGATCTTGGCGAGTGCCCGCTCGACCGCCTCCCGGTTGGCCACGCCCGGCGTCTCGGCGATCATCCGCAGCGCCACCACCAGGGCCAGGGCCTCGTCCGGGGTGAGCCGCAGCGGCCGGTCGATGCCGGCGTCGTAGGTGATGGTCACCCGGTCGCCGTCGAACGCCATGTCGATCAGGTCGCCGGGGCCGTAGCCGGGCAGCCCGCACACCCAGAGCAGTTCCAGGTCCTCCCGGAGCTGCTTCTCGGTCACCCCGAGGTCGTGCGCCGCCTCGGCGATCTCGATGCCGGGGCGGGCCAGCAGGTAGGGCACCAGGTTGAGCAGCCGGGCCAGCCGGTCGGCGGAGGCACGGCCCGCGCGGGCCGCCGGGCGGGTCACCGGGCACCCCCGGCCACTGCCAGCTCGTCGTGGCGGGCGGCGACCTCCTTGAGGCGCTGGATGACCGCCTCCCGCACCTCAGGTGGCTCCAGCACGCGCACGTCCGGGCCGTACCCGACGATCTGACCGGCCAGGTAGTCGGCGTCGGCGTACGGCAGCACCAGCCGGTCGCCGTCCGGGCCGGCCTGGCACTCCACCGCCCAGCGGCGCAGCCCGGCGGCGCGGCCCGGCGTGGCCAGCACGGTGGCCCGGCCGGTGCGCTCCACCGGCCCGGACCAGCGGGCCACGTGGCTGATCAGGTCGACCCCGGCGGGCGGCTCGTAGGCGCCCGGCTCACCCGTCGCCCGGACCGTGCCGACCACCCGGGACAGCCGGAAGCAGCGGGTCGCCGCCCGGTCCAGGTCGTGGCCGACGACGTACCACCGGCCGCGCCAGCACACCACGCCCCACGGCTGCACCCGGCGGCGGGTGGGCGCGTCGCGATCCGGCACCCGGTAGTCGAAGCTGACCTCGCGGCGGTCCCGCGCGGCGGCGGTGAGCGGCGCGAACGCCGGGTCGACGGTCACCATCGGCTCCAGGCCCAGCGTGGCCTGCGGGTCGACGTCGATGCCGGCGGCGCGCAGCTTCGCCAGCCCGGACGACGCGGCGGCGGCCAGCCCGGCGTGCTGCCACAGCCGGGCGGCGATGCCCACCGCGGCGGCCTCGTCCGGTTCGAGCGGGATGTCGGGCAAGGCGTACGCGCGCGGCGCGATCCGGTAACCCGGCTCGGCGTCGAAGACGCTCGCCGTGCCGGTCTCCAGCGGCACCCCCAGCTCACGCAGCTCGGCCTTGTCGCGCTCGAACTTGCGCTGGAACGCCTCGTGGTCCTTGGCGTCGTCCGGGTCGTGCTCGTAGCCGGGCACGGTCGCGGCGATCTGCGCGGCGGTCAGGAAGCGTCGCGTCGACAGCAGGCAGATCACCAGGTTGACCAGGCGTTCGGTACGGGTCCGGGACACGGCCCAAACGCTAGCAGCCCGCACGACGGGCGCGGGCACCCGCGCGGCGCGGCGCGGGGGTCTTCCCGTCCGGCGGGGGCATCGGCCGGTCATAGGGTGATCGCATGGCGGAACCGGAGGTCAAGACCGAGAGCGTCGGCACGGTCGTGGTGGCCGGCGCGGCGAACCTCGCCATCGCCGTCGCGAAGCTGGTCGCGGGCCTGATCTCGGGCTCCGCGGCGATGCTCTCCGAGGCCGCCCACTCGCTCGCCGACACCACCACCGAGGTGCTGCTCTACCTGGCGCTGCGCCGCGGCGCGCGGCCCGCCGACACCCGGCACCCCTTCGGGTACGGCAAGGAGAGCTACGTCTGGGCGTTCCTCGCCGCGCTGTTCACCTTCGTCGCCGGGGCTGGCTTCGCCATCACGCACGGCGTCACCACCATCCTGGTGCACGAGCACAGCGGCGAGTACCTCGTCGCGTACGTGGTGCTGGCGGTCTCCTTCGCGATCGAGTCGGTGTCGCTGGCCCGGGCGGTCCGGCAGGTGCGCGGCGAGTCGCGTCGCTGGGGCACCACCCCGCGCCGCTACCTGCGCCTGACCGCCGACACCACCGTCAAGGCCGTCTTCCTGGAGGACAGCGCCGCGCTGATCGGCCTGCTGATCGCCGCCGGCGGGCTCACCCTGTCGCACCTGACCGGCGACGAGCTGTACGACGGCATCGCCTCGATCCTCATCGGCGTGCTGCTGCTGGTGGTCGCCGTCGTGCTGGCCCGCAGCAACATCTCGCTGCTGGTCGGCCGCTCCGTCTCCGACCGGCTGCACCGGCGGATCGAACGCGAACTGGCCGACGTGCCGACGGTGGACCGGATCGACACGCTGATGACCATGTTCCTCGGCCCGGACGACATCCTCGTCGCCGCCAAGGTCGACTTCCGCGACGACGCCACCGGCGCCGACATCGAGGCCGCCGCCGACGAGGCCGAACGCCGGCTCACCGGCCACTTCCCGGAGATCGCGTACGTCTTCCTCGACCCCACCCGGTCCCGCGCCGCCGGCCGGCCCGCCCGCACCACCCAGGACGAGGCCGGCCGCCCGGTCGACGACCCGGACGCCTGACCCGCCCGGCGCCCGTCCCGGCGGCGGCCGATACCGTGCACCGCATGGTGCGATGGCGGTCCGGCACGGTCACGACGGTACGGCGACGGTGGACCGGCGCCGTCGAACTCGACGTCGACCTGCCCGACGGCACCAGGCTGCGCGCCCTGGCCTACCCGGCCCTGGTCGGCGAGCCGGAACCCGGCGACCGGGTGCTCCTCAACGCCGGCGCGCTGCTGATGGGCCTCGGCACCGGCGGCTACGCGCTGGTCGTGGCGCTGCCCGACCGGCTGCCCCCGGACCCGCCGCTGGCCGGCGACAGCCGCGACGCCGGTCACCTGGTCAAGGCCCGCTACACGCCGCTGCAACCGATCCTGCTCGGCGTGGACGAGGAAGCCTCACCGCACCACGACCGGCTCGCCGCCGCGGACACCGTCGACGGCATGCCGGTGGTCACCGCCGACCTGCACTCCGGGCTGCCGGCGATCCTGGCCGGGGTACGCGCCGACGCGCCCGACGCCCGCGTCGCGTACGTGCTGACCGACGGCGGGGCGCTGCCGGCCTGGTTCTCCCGCACCCTGGCCGGGCTGGCCGGGCACCTCGTGGGCACGGTGAGCGTGGGCCAGGCGTTCGGCGGCGACCTGGAGGCGAGCACGCTGCACAGCGGCCTGCTCGCCGCCCGGCACGTGCTCGACGCCGACCTGACGATCGTCGCCCAGGGGCCGGGCAACCTCGGCACCGGCACCCGATGGGGCTTCTCCGGCGTCGCCGTCGGCGAGGCGGTGAACGCGATCGCCACGCTGGGCGGGCGCCCGGTCGGCTCGCTGCGCATCTCCGACGCCGACGCCCGGCCCCGGCACCGTGGCGTCTCCCACCACAGCCTGACCGCGTACGGCCGGGTCGCGCTGGCCCCCGCGGAGCTGGTCGTGCCGGACGGCCTCGACCCCGGCCTGGCCGCGGAGGTCGCCGCGGCGCTGACGCCGCTGGCCGACCGGCACCGGATCGTCACCGTGTCCACCGACGGCCTGGACGCGGCGCTGCGGGCAAGTCCGGTCGGCCTGTCCACGATGGGCCGGGGCCTGGACGCCGACCACGCCTACTTCCTGGCCGCGGCCGCCGCCGGCCGGTACGCGGCGGGCCTGCTGACCTGACCGGCGCGGCGCTCAGCCGAGGAAGAGGATCAGCCCGAGCCAGGCGCCCACGATCAGCGCCAGCGCCACCGCCAGCACCCACGTCGGCACCGTGTAGTCGCCGCGCCTGTTGCGCTCGATCTCGGCGCGGATCTTCTCCCGCCGACGGTCGATCCAGTTGAGCTTCTCGGTGCCGTCACGGTCCGAGGACGTCTCGCGGCCGGGCCCACCGGCGGATTCGGAAGTGTTCATCGCGACGCCAGCGTACCCGTGGGCGGGCGGCCGGTGCCGGGCACCGGCCGCCCGCACGATCACATGCTGGCGATCAGCCGTTCCACCCGCTCGTCGTAGGCCCGGAACGGGTCCTTGCACAGCACCGTGCGCTGCGCCTGGTCGTTCAGCTTCAGGTGCACCCAGTCCACGGTGAAGTCGCGCCGCTTCTCCTGGGCATGACGGATGAACTCGCCGCGCAGCCGCGCCCGGGTCGTCTGCGGCGGCGTCTCCTTCGCCTCGAAGATCTCCGGGTCGGTCGCCACCCGGTCCACCTCGCGGCGGCGCTCCAGCAGCCCGTACAGGCCGCGCCCGCGCCGCAGGTCGTGGTAGGCCAGGTCCATCTGCGCCACCCGCGGGTGCGACAGCGGCAGATCGTGCTTGCGCTGGTAACGCTCGATCAGCTTCAGCTTCGTGACCCAGTCGATCTCCCGGGCCACCGGGTCCAGGTCGCCGGTCTCGACCGCGCGCAGCACCCGGCCCCACAGGTCGACCACCCGCTTCGCGGTCTGGTCGCCGCCCCGGCGCTCCACGAACTCCGTGGCCTTGGCCAGGTATTCCTGCTGGATCTCCAGCGCCGAGACCTCCTTGCCGGAGGCCAGCCGCACCTTGCGCCGGCCGGTGATGTCGTGCGACACCTCGCGGATGGCCCGGATCGGGTTCTCCAGCGTCAGGTCACGCATCACCACGCCGGCCTCGATCATCCGCAGCACGATGTCGGCCGTGCCGACCTTCAGCAGCGTGGTGACCTCGTTCATGTTCGAGTCACCGACGATCACGTGCAGCCGGCGGTAGCGCTCCGCGTCCGCGTGCGGCTCGTCCCGGGTGTTGATGATCGGCCGGCTGCGGGTGGTCGCCGACGAGACGCCCTCCCAGATGTGCTCGGCCCGCTGGGACAGGCAGTAGACCGCGCCGCGCGGCGTCTGCAGCACCTTGCCCGCACCGCAGATCAACTGCCGGGTGACCAGGAACGGGATGAGCACGTCGGCCAGCCGGCCGAACTCGCCGTGCCGGGACACCAGGTAGTTCTCGTGGCAGCCGTACGAGTTGCCGGCCGAGTCGGTGTTGTTCTTGAACAGGTAGATCTCGCCCGCGATGCCCTCGTCGTGCAGCCGCTTCTCCGCGTCGACGAGCAGCCCTTCCAGGATCCGTTCACCGGCCCGGTCGTGGGCCACCAGGTCGGTCACCGAGTCGCACTCCGGAGTCGCGTACTCCGGGTGCGAACCGACGTCGAGATAGAGGCGGGCACCGTTGCGGAGGAACACGTTGCTCGACCGGCCCCACGACACCACCCGCCGGAACAGGTACCGCGCGACCTCGTCGGGGGACAGTCGGCGTTGCCCGCGATAGGTGCAGGTGACGCCGTACTCGGTTTCGAGGCCGAAGATTCGCCGCTCCATGATGAGACATTAGCCGCCCGGAGCCTCCGATGGGCAGCGCCGACGCTCGCCGCTTGCGATCTCCCCCACCGGATCGGGGAGGTGGCGGGCTCCGTACACGGAAGACCCCGCCACCTCGGCGAGGTGGCGGGGTCCGCGAGCGCGGATCTCACTCGGCGGGCTTGTCCTCCGCGTTGCCCTCCAGATCGGCCGAACCCGCCGACGTGGTCGGCTTCTTCGCCTCCTCCGTCGGCACCGTCGGCGTCTTCGCCCGGCCCGGCGCCGGCGCGGTGTCGGCCTCGGCATCGCCCTCCAGCAGCGCGGTCAGCGCGGCGCCGGTCACCCGCCGGAACGTACGCCCCACCCGGCGCCGGTCCAGGACCGCCACCTCCAGCTGGTTCGCGGCGATCGTGCGGGCCGCACCACCCTCGCCGCCGACGCTGCTCAGCGCCTTCATGGCGGCGCGGACCGCCTCCGACAGCGACATCTCCGGCCGGTGCTCGTTCTTCAGCACCCCGCTGATCGCCTCGGCCTGGCCACCCATCGCCATCCGGCCCGGCTCGTCGTTCACCGAGCCGTCGTAGGTCACCCGGTAGAGGGAGTCGTCCTCGGCGGTCGCGCCCACCTCGGCCACGCAGATCTCCACCTCGAACGGCTTCGACTGCTCCGTGAAGATCGCGCCGAGCGTCTGCGCGTACGCGTTCGCCAGGGCCAGGCCGGTCACGTCCCGGCGGTCGTAGCTCAGCCCGTTGAGGTCGGCCATCCGCACGCCCGCGCGGCGCAGGTTCTCGAACTCGTTGTACCGGCCGACAGCGGCGAAGCCGATCCGGTCGTAGATCTCGCTGACCTTGTGCAGCGTGCTGGACAGGTTCTCGGCGACGAAGAGCACCCCGCCCGCGTAGCTCAGGACCACCGCGCTGCGGCCCCGGGCGATGCCCTTGCGGGCCAACTCGGAGCGGTCGCGCATGATCTGCTCGGGCGAGGCGTAGAACTGCATGGCCACGGCGGCGGTTCTCCTTCTGCGGGACTGCTGACTCGGTGGACGGTGCGGGGCGGCATCAGCCGCCGGGGTTCTCCATCCGGCCGGACACCACGCTCTCCGCGATCGCCGCCGTCTCGGCGTCGGTGAGCCGGTGGGTGCCCTCGGCGGTAGCGGTCATCACGACCGGGTAGATCCGCCGGGTCAGGTCGGGGCCGCCGGTGGCGGTGTCGTCGTCCGCCGCGTCGTAGAGCGCCTCGACCGCCAGCCGCGTCGCGTCCTCGACCGACAGGCCGGCCCGGAACCGCTTCTTCAGCGCGGACTTGGCGAACAGCGAACCGGAGCCGATGGCGTCGTAACCGGTCTCCTCGTACGGGCCACCGGTCACGTCGAAGCTGAAGATCCGCCCGGCCCGCGCCGGGTCGCTCGCGGCCAGGTCGAAGCCGGCGAACAGCGGGATCACCGCGAGGCCCTGCATGGCCGCGCCCAGGTTGCCCCGGATCATCGACGCCAGCCGGTTGGCCTTGCCGTCGAGCGAGAGCATCGCGCCCTCGATCTTCTCGTAGTGCTCCAGCTCCACCTGGAACAGTCGCATCAGCTCGATGCCGATGCCGGCCGTGCCCGCGATACCGACGAGCGAGTACGCGTCGGCCGGGTGCACCTTCTCGATGTCGCGCTGGGCGATCAGGTTGCCCATCGTGGCGCGCCGGTCGCCGGCCATGACCACACCACCGGCGGCCGAGATGGCCACGATGGTGGTCGCGTGCGGCGCCATGTCGGCGGCCATGCCGGGCGGCAGCGGCCGACGGCCGGGCAGCATCTCGGGGGCCACCTTGCTCAGGAACGCTGTGAAGGAGGACGTCCCCGCGTTGGTGAACACATCTGGAAGACGCCCGGATGGATCAAAACCCGCTGCCACGTGGTTCCTCTCAGGTACGTGATCGCCCTGGCCGGTCCCACGGGACTGTCCCGGGACCGACCAAGACCACCGTTGCAGTTGAAGCAGACTATCCCGCGCACCCGTCCGGCGCGATCATCGTGGTGCCGGTGGCTGACGGCCCGCCCTTCACCCTGACGGATGAAACGGACATATGCCCTACTGGCCGCCTTTTTGGACGTAGCCCCTCACGAACTCCTCGGCGTTCTCCTCCAGGACGGAGTCGATCTCGTCGAGCAGGTCGTCGACGTCCTCGGTGATCTCGGCGTGCCGCTCGGCCACCTCGGGGTTGGCCTGCGCGGTGACCTCCTCGACCTCCTCGCGGGACTTGCCGGACTGGGTCTGCCCACCCTCTTGCGTCGCCATGGTGGTGCCTCCTCCACGATCGCCTGCGATCAACTTACCTCGCGGGAGCGACGAAAGGCCCGTCGCGTGCCCGTTTCCGGCACCCGGCGGGCCTTCCGGCATCGTGGTCACCCGCCGGTGAGCGTCTCCAGCAGATCCTTGGCGCTCTCACAACGGTCGAACAGCTCACCGACGTGCGCGCGGGTACCCCGCTCGGGCTCCATCATCGGCACCCGGACCAGCGACTCCCGGCCCACGTCGAAGATGACCGAGTCCCAGCTCGCAGCGACCACCTCGGAGGCGTACCGGTCCAGGCAGCGGCCCCGGAAGTAGGCCCGGGTGTCCTCCGGCGGCTCGGTCATCGCGGTGCGCGTCTGCTCGTCGGTGAGCAGCGTCTTCATCGAGCCGCGCTGCACCAGGCGGTGGTAGAGGCCCTTCTCCGGCCGCACGTCGGAGTACTGCAGGTCGACCAGTTGCAGCTTGTGCGAGCCCCAGGCGAGCTTCTCCCGCTCCCGGTAGCCCTCCAGCAGCCGCAGCTTGGCCACCCAGTCCAGCTCGTCGGCGCACTCGAAGGCGTCCCGGCCGAGCCGGTCCAGCACGCTCTCCCAGCGGCGCAGCACGTCGGCGGTCTGCGCGTCCACGTCCTTGCCGTAGCGGTCGTCCACGAAGGAGGTCACCCGCTCCAGGTACGCCCACTGCACGTCCAGCGCGGTGAGCTTGCGGCCGTCGCGCATCCGCATCAGGTGCTTGAGCGACGGGTCGTGGCTGACCGCGCGCAGCTCGGCCACCGGGTCGGCGATGCCCAGATCCGCGCCGAGCGCCTTCTCCTCGATCATGGCGAGGATCAGCGAGGTGGTGCCGACCTTGAGGAACGTGGAGATCTCGGAGAGGTTGGCGTCGCCGATGATGACGTGCAGCCGGCGGTACTTGTCGGCGTCGGCGTGCGGCTCGTCCCGGGTGTTGATGATGGGCCGCTTGAGCGTCGTCTCCAGTCCCACCTCGACCTCGAAGAAGTCGGCCCGCTGGGAGATCTGGAAACCGGCCTGGCCGCCGTCCTGGCCGATGCCGACCCGCCCGGCGCCGCAGACGATCTGCCGGGTGACGAAGAACGGCGTCAGGTACGCCACGATGTCGGCGAACGGCGTCTGCCTGCGCATCAGGTAGTTCTCGTGCGCGCCGTAGCTGGCGCCCTTGTTGTCGGTGTTGTTCTTGTACAGGTGGATCGGGTGGGTGCCCGGGATGGTCGCGGCGCGGCGGGCCGCCTCGGCCATCACCCGCTCCCCCGCCTTGTCCCACCGCACCACGTCGAGGGGGTTCGTCACCTCGGGTGTGGAGTACTCCGGGTGCGCGTGGTCGACGTAGAGGCGGGCGCCGTTGGTGAGTATGACGTTGGCGAGCCCGAGGTCCTCGTCGGCGAGCGCCTCGGCCGGGTCGTACGCGGCGCCGGAGTAGGTGAAGCCGCGGGCGTCGCGCAGTGGCGACTCCTCCTCGTAGTCCCAGCGGGCCCGGCCGCCCCGGTTGAGTTCCGGCCGCGCCCCGTAGGCGTTGACCACCTGGGAGGAGGTGACCATCGGGTTGGCTCCGGCCTGACCGGGCACGGAGATGCCGTACTCGACCTCGGTGCCCATGATCCGTCTAACGCTCATCGACCTGCCCGCTCCGCTCGCCGTCCCGGTCCCCGTCACGTCGAGCGTAGTCGGCGTGACGCGCGCAGGGGGCGTGGCGGCAGCGCCGGGTCCGGTGTGGCGGCCTCCCCGGGTACGCGCGAAGGCCCGTGGCGCGTGCGCCACGGGCCTTCGTCGAGGGGGTCGGACTACAGGTACTGGCCGGTGTTGCTGGCGGTCTCGATGGACCGTCCGGCCTCGGTGCCCTTGCCACCGGAGACGAGCGTGCGGATGTAGACGATCCGCTCGCCCTTCTTGCCGGAGATGCGCGCCCAGTCGTCCGGGTTTGTGGTGTTGGGCAGATCCTCGTTCTCGCGGAACTCGTCGACGCAGGCGTCGAGCAGGTGCTGCAGCCGCAGACCCTTGCGGCCGGAGGTGAGGAACTCCTTGATGGCCATCTTCTTGCCCCGGTCGACGATGTTCTGGATCATCGCGCCGGAGTTGAAGTCCTTGAAGTAGAGGACTTCCTTGTCGCCGTTGGCGTAGGTGACCTCGAGGAAACGGTTCTCCTCGGTCTCGGAGTACATCCGCAGGACCACCGCGTCGATCATCGCCGCGACGGTGGCCTGGGCGTCGCCGCCGTGTTCGGCCAGGTCGTCGGCGTGCAGCGGCAGGCCGGCGAGGATGTACTTGGAGAAGATGTCCTTCGCCGCCTCGGCGTCCGGCCGCTCGATCTTGATCTTCACGTCGAGCCGGCCGGGGCGCAGGATCGCCGGGTCGATCATGTCTTCCCGGTTGGAGGCGCCGATGACGATGACGTTCTCCAGGCCCTCGACACCGTCGATCTCGCTGAGCAGCTGCGGGACGATGGTGTTCTCCACGTCGGAGGAGACGCCGGAGCCGCGGGTGCGGAACACGGAGTCCATCTCGTCGAAGAACACGATCACCGGAGTGCCCTCGCCGGCCTTCTCCCGCGCCCGCTGGAAGATCAGCCGGATGTGCCGCTCGGTCTCGCCGACGTACTTGTTGAGCAGCTCGGGGCCCTTGATGTTGAGGAAGAAGCTGGTGTGCCGCTCCTTGCCCTCCCGCTCGGCGATCTTCTTGGCCAGCGAGTTCGCCACCGCCTTGGCGATGAGCGTCTTGCCGCAGCCGGGCGGGCCGTAGAGCAGGATGCCCTTCGGCGGCCGGAGCTGGTGCTCGCGGAACAGGTCGGAGTGCAGGAAGGGCAGTTCCACAGCGTCGCGGATCTGCTCGATCTGCGCCTGGAGGCCACCGATGTCCTCGTAGTTGACGTCGGGCACCTCCTCCAGGACCAGTTCCTCGACCTCGCTCTTCGGGATCCGCTCGTACGCGTACGCCGAGCGGGGCTCGATCATGAGCGAGTCGCCGGCCCGGATCGCGCTGCCGATCAGGGTCTCGGCGAGGTGCACGATGCGCTCCTCGTCGGAGTGCGACACCACGAGCGCGCGGTCACCCGGAGCGCCCTCGGGGCCCGCCAGGATCTCCTTGAGCATCACCACCTCGCCGACCCGCTCGTAGCCGAACGCGTCGACGATGTTGAGCGCGTCGTTGAGCAGGACCTCCTGGCCACGGCGTAGCTCGTCGACCTCCAGCGAGGGCGAGACGGCCACCCGGAGCTTGCGCCCGCCGGTGAACACGTCCACCGTGCCGTCGTCGTGCTTGGCCAGGAAGACGCCGTAGCCACTCGGCGGCTGGGCGAGACGGTCGATCTCCTCCTTGAGCGTCACGATCTGCGCGCGAGCCTCCTTGAGGGTGCTCACGAGCCGTTCGTTGTTCTCGGTCAGCCGCGCCAACTGTGCCTGGGTGGCCGCCAGCCGCTCTTCGAGCTGCCGGACGTGTCGGGGGCTTTCGGTCAACTTGCGCCGCACCAGAGCGAGTTCCTCTTGCAGGAACGCGACCTGCGTGGAGAGATCGTGGGCTTCCTTTTCCCACCGTGCGGCGCGCGAGTCCGCGTCGTCGCTGCGTGCCACGTCCCACCTCCCCGGGGGGCTTGAACGTTCTGACCTAACACTAGCCGCTATGAGCCCGATTCGGTCCACAGCAACGCGCTCGTCACCGAAGCTTGATCGCGAAGGGCTGGTCGCGGGGCGGGTACGGGCGTTCGGGTACCGTCGGAGTGTGGGACGGGAGAACATGGGGGGTGCTTCGTGACCGACGTCGCGACCGACCAGTTGCAGGTCTGGGTGGATCAGGACCTCTGCACCGGTGACGGGCTCTGCGTGCAGTACGCGCCGGAGGTCTTCGAGTTCGACGTCGACGGCCTGGCGTACGTCAAGGGCCCGGACGGCGAGCTGCGGCAGGCCCCGGGCGCCCGGGTGGACGTGCCGGAGCACCTGCGCCTCGAGGTGATCGACTCGGCGAAGGAGTGCCCGGGCGAGTGCATCCACGTGGTGCGCGGCAGCGACGGCGTGGAGGTGGCCGGCCCGGAGGCCGACGACTGACCGTGGACGGACACGACGGGCCGGGGACGACACGTCCCCGGCCCGTCGTGCGTCCGCCTCAGAGCAGGGGCCGGCCGACGACCGAGGCGACCAGCCGGGCGAACTCCTCCAACCGGGCGATCTGCCCGGCCCCGCCGTCGTCGAGCGTCTTGCCGAAGCGCAGCGCGTCGTGCCGGGGCGCGCCGATCGCCTCGTCGCTGGGCGGCGCCTCGTCCAGCGAGCTGAGCAGCAGGTACACGTCGATGCTGTCGACCCGTACGCTGCCGTTGTCGGCGCGCATGAGCCGCCGCCGGCAGCCGACCTCGGTGACGGTGGACAGCGGCACCACCCGCAGCGAGGAGGTCATCGCGCCGGGCGGCCCCTCCCCCGGCGGCACGTCCTCGCCGTGCCAGAGCACCAGCCGGCTGCCGTCGCAGACGACGACCTCCTGCCACACCCCGTTCACCTCGTTGACGAAGCGTTCCAGCGTGAAGCCGAGCACGGAGGCGCCGCGCAGCACGCCGTCGAGCGCCTCCAGCGCGATGTCCGGATCCCGCAGGTACGCCCGCGCGGCCGACTCCAGGTCGGTGTAGGGCGACCAGTCCGGGAAGACGGCCGGCAGGTCGCCGTTGCCGTAGCCGGGATTGCTCACGCCGCCTCCCGCCGGCCCGCGCCGCCGTACTGCCATCGGTTCCGGTCACCGGCACGGGCGCGCCGCCCGACGCGCGCCCCGATCCGCTCGCTCATGCCACCGTCTCCACCCGCTCAGGTGTCGTCCCCACCGGCACACATGATCCGCCCGTGCGCGCGCGCCCGCGCGGCGGGGGTCAGGACTCCTGCGGATCCTCCGCCGCGCGGGCCGCGGCGGCCGCGCGCAGGGCGTCGCGGCGCTGCGCGTACGCCTCGGCGCCCTTGCTGGGCTTGCGGCGGCGCGGCGGCGCGGTGACCCCGGGGGCGAGCTTGCGCGCGGACACCAGGAACGCGGTGTGGGCGATCATCCGGTGGTCCGGGCGGACGGCGAGCCCCTCGGCGTGCCAGTCGCGCACGAGCGACTCCCAGGCGCGCGGCTCGGTCCAGCCGCCGCGCTCGCGCAGCGCCTCGACCAGCTCGGACAGCTGCGGGGTGGTGGCCACGTAGCCGATCAGCACGCCGCCGGGCACGAGCGCCCGCTCGACCATGTCGAGCATCTCCCACGGGGTGAGCATGTCCAGGATGATCCGGTCGAATCCGGTCTCGGCGCAGTCGGCGACGTCGCCGACGTGCAGGTTCCAGGCCGGGTGCGGGCCGTTGAAGAACGCCTCGACGTTGCGGCGGGCGATCTGGGCGAAGTCGTCGCGTACCTCGAACGAGTGCAGCTCGCCCTCGGTGCCGACGGCCCGCAGCAGCGAGCAGGACAGCGCGCCGGATCCGGCGCCGGCCTCCAGCACCTTGGCGCCGGGGAAGACGTCGCCCATCGCGACGATCTGTGCCGAGTCCTTCGGGTAGATCACCTGGGCGCCGCGCGGCATGGACAGCACGTAGTCCGACAGCAGCGGCCGCAGCGCCAGGAACGCGGTGCCGCCGCCGGCGGTGGTGACCACGCTGCCGTCGGGCAGGCCGATCAGGGTGTCGTGCTTGAGGATCCCGCGGTGGGTGTGGAACTCCTTGCCGGGCTCCAGCGTCACGGTGTGCATCCGGCCCTTCGGGTCGGTCAGCTGGACCCGGTCGCCGGGCCGGAACGGCCCACGGTGCACCGGGGGCAACGCCGGGACGGTGGAGATCTCTGCGGTCACGTGTTCGTCTTCCGTTCGGGTTCCAGGAGCTGGGCGAGATCCGCGATGTGCAGCACGCCGACCACATCTTCGCCTGCCGTCACGACGTACTGCGCGCCCGGGTGGGTGCGCACCGTCTCCAGCACCCGCTCGCCGTCGGCCCCGAGCGGCAGGGCCGGCACGGCGGCCAGGTCGCGGGCCACCTCGTCCACCGCGACCCACGGCCTCCGTTCCGGGGGTACGCGGGCGGCGCGCGCCGGGTCGACCAGGGCGACGGTACGGCCGGCCGAGTCGGCCACGCCGAGCGCCGCGTCGGGGGTGCCCGCCTCGTCGCGGCGGCGCTGCGCCTCGGCCAGCGGGGTGCCGGCGGGCACCGGCAGCACCGGGCGGGCCAGCCGGGCCAGGTCGACCAGGTGCAGCCGGCGGCCGATGCGGGCCATCCGGATCGACTGGCCGGCGCCGCGCCACAGCGTCAGCGCGACGAGCAGCAGCAGCGGCAGGGCCAGCGGGGCCAGCGCCCGGCGCATGGTGAGCACGACGACCAGCGCCAGCGTGCCCAGCGCGACGGCCCGGCCCACCCAGCCGGCCACCTCGGTGCCGCGGTGCCGGTCGCGGGTGAGCGCCCACACGGCGGCGCGCAGCGCCCGGCCGCCGTCCAGCGGCAGCCCGGGCAGGCTGTTGAAGATCGCCACCACGACGTTGCTGACCGCGAGCTGGAAGGCGAGCTGGTGGCCGAGCGTGCCGGCGGGCAGGGCGAGGGTGGCGGCGACCGCGCCGGCGCCGAGAACCGCGGAGACGGCCGGCCCGGCCAGGGAGATCAGTAGCTCGACCCGGGGGCTGGGGGCGTCGCGGTCCATCTCGGTGTACCCGCCGAGCAGTTCCAGCGTGATCCCCCGCACACCGATTCCGTACCGGCGAGCGGTCAGCGCGTGCCCCAGCTCGTGCAGCAGCACGGAGCCGAGCAGCGAGATCACGAACCCGAGGCCGACCAGGTAGCCGCCGAGCGGGCCGAGGTCGAGCTGGCGGCGGGCCAGCGCCGCGTACAGCACGGTGACCACGACCGTGAGCAGCAGCATCGAGGCGTCGACGCGCAGCGGCACCCCGAGCACCCGGCCGAGGCTGAGGCCCGGCCGGCGGGGTCCTCGGCTCCGCTGCTGCACCGGCCCGATGCTACGTGAGCGCGGGAAGCGGGCCGCCGCGGTCGCGCGGTTCCGATCATGCTTCGGTGCGGCGACGGGGGCCCTGTCACACGCGTGCCCTAACCTTCCGGGCATGACGGCGGAACCGATGATCGACAGTCCCGGCGACCAGACGGCGGCAGCGGCGCCGGCCACGGTGCGGGCCTCGTTGTCGCCGTCGCGGGCGGCCGACTTCAAGACCTGTCCGCTGCTCTACCGGTTCCGCAGCATCGACCGGCTGCCCGAGCGGCCGACCGTCGAGCAGGCCCGGGGCACGCTCGTGCACGCCGTGCTGGAGCGGCTGTTCGACCTGCCCGCCGCCGCGCGCACCCCGGAGTCGGCCGGTGACCTGGTCGCCCCGCAGTGGGACCGGCTGCTCACCGAGGAGCCGGAGCTGGCCACGCTGTTCGCCGACGGCGACGCCGTCGGGCCGCAGGAGTTCCTCCGGTCGGCGACGGCGCTGCTGGACGGCTACTTCGCGGTGGAGGATCCGCGCCGGCTGGAGCCGGCCGAGCGCGAGGCGCTGATCTCCGCGGTGGTGGACGACGAGTTGCTCATCCGGGGTTACCTCGACCGGCTCGACGTCGCGCCGGACGGCGCGCTGCGGGTGGTCGACTACAAGACCGGCGGGGCGCCGCGCGAGGCGTTCGAGGCACGGGCGCTGTTCCAGCTCAAGTTCTACGCCCTGGTGCTGTGGCGTACCCGGGGTGTGGTGCCGCGGGTGCTGCGCCTGCTCTACCTCAAGGACGCCGAGGTCTGCGACTACGCGCCGGACGCCGACGAGCTGGTGCGCTTCGAGCGCACCGTGGTGGCGCTGTGGCGGGCGATCGAGCAGGCCACCGCCCGGCAGGACTTCCGTCCCCGGCCGAGCCGCCTGTGCGACTGGTGCAACCACCAGGCGCTGTGCCCGAGCTACGGCGGTACGCCGCCGCCGTTCCCGGTGGCCGCCGCCGCGCCCGATCCGCTCGTGGACGCCCGCTCCCGCCCCGCGGCCCCCGGCGCCGACGAGTGACCTCCGTTCCCGCCGGAGGATGCCCGGGCTGACGCCGGGCCGGGCGGCACCGGATCGGCAGGCGCTCCCGTGCAGGGCCAGCACGCACAGCCGCCCGCGATCCCGCTGGCAAACCACCCCCGTGTCGACGGGAGCGGGACGCGCCACCTCGGGGAGGTGGCGGGGTCGACGGGGGTGGGATGCAGCCACCTCGGCGAAATGGAGTCGATCGAGCGTGTGGGGCGTGCACCACCGGCCGGGACGGGTTCGCCGAGCCGGCGCGCCGCGCTCCCCGAGCCGGGCGAGTCCCGTGGCAGGTCACCGCGGGGCGAATCGGATGCCGGTCACCCTCGGACGAATGCGGCGCCGGGTCACCGTGGTGCCCCGCGATCCCGTGTTGGCCGGGCGCGCAGAGCCCGGCCAACCCGCGGGATCGGGCGGCCTGATCGGCGGCCGGGCGGCCGTCGCCCTCTACGGTGGTTCGCGGCGGCCCGGTTCCACGCCGGACGGATCGCGGGCGCGTGCCGGTGCCCGGGTCCCGGCCGGACCACCCGCCCGGACGACGAGGGGGACGCATGACCGAGGGCGCCGTGTCCCGGCCGGTGCGGGTTCTGCTCGCCGACGACCAGCCGCTGCTGCGTACCGGATTCCGGATGGTGCTCGGCGCGGAGGACGACCTGGACGTGGTGGGTGAGGCCGGCGACGGCGCGGAGGCGGTGGACCTGTCCCGGCGGCTGCTGCCCGACGTGGTGCTGATGGACGTCCGGATGCCGCGCCTGGACGGGGTGGCCGCGACCCGGGCGATCGTGTCGGCCCGGCTGCCGGTACGGGTGCTCGTGCTCACCACGTTCGAGCAGGACGAACACGTCGTCGGGTCACTGCGGGCCGGGGCGAGCGGCTTCCTCACCAAGGACGTGCCGGCCGAGGACCTCGTCGCCGCGATCCGCACGGTGGCCGCCGGGGGCGCGGTGATGTCCCCGCGCGTCCTGCGCCGGCTGCTGGACCGCTTCGCCCAGGTGCTGCCGGACCCGGCCGCCGCGCCGGCGCGGGCGCTGGCGCCGCTGACCGACCGGGAGCGCGAGGTGCTCACCCACATGGCGCGCGGACTGTCCAACGCGGAGATCGCCCGGGTGCTGTCGGTCAGCGAGACGACTGTGAAAACCCATGTCGGCCATGTGCTGACGAAGCTACGGTTGCGCGACCGGGTCCAGGCGGTCGTGCTCGCGTACGAGACGGGACTGATCCGTCCCGGCGGCTGAGGTGGCACGGCTCACCTACCGTGACCAGCGGTGGGGCCGATGTGTTGACCATCACGCCGGGTGAGGCCCTAACGTCGGCGCCGCCGACCGGTCAGGGGTCACCCTGAGCCCGGATGGGGGGCGACCCTCAGCGGAAGATCGGCGCGGATTCCACCCCAGGTCGGAGGGTTTTCGGCCTCACGGCCCCGAGGATGGATTCCGCCGCACCGGCCAGCGGGGGCGGTGCGGCATGAGAACGACCATATGGAAGAGGTAGATGACGTGACCGCGACGGTAGGCCGAGAGCAGGCCGCGGCCCGGGCGAACGATGTGTGGAAGGTGTACGGCAGCGGCGAGGCGCAGGTCGCCGCGCTGCGGGGCGTGACGGCCGAGTTCGAACGCGGCCGGTTCACCGCGATCATGGGGCCGTCGGGCTCCGGGAAGTCCACACTGATGCACTGCCTCGCCGGTCTGGACACGGTGACGAAGGGCACCGTGATGATCGGCGACACGACGGTGACCGGTCTCAACGACGCGGGTCTGACGAAGCTGCGCCGGGACAAGGTGGGCTTCATCTTCCAGCAGTTCAACCTGCTGCCCACGCTCACCGCGCAGGAGAACATCCTGCTCCCCCTGTCGATCGCCGGGCGCAAGCCCGACCCGGCCTGGTACGACACGGTGATCGACACGGTCGGCCTGCGGGAGCGGCTCGGGCACCGCCCGGCGCAGCTCTCCGGCGGCCAGCAGCAGCGCGTGGCGTGCGCCCGCGCGCTCGTCGCCCGCCCCGAGGTGATCTTCGCGGACGAGCCGACCGGCAACCTGGACTCCCGTTCCGGCGCCGAGGTGCTGAAGTTCCTGCGCAACTCGGTCCGCGAGCACGGTCAGACCATCGTGATGGTCACGCACGACCCGACCGCCGCCGCGTACGCCGACCGGGTGGTCTTCCTCGCCGACGGGCAGATCGTCTCGGAGCTGATCGAGCCGACCGCGGAGACGGTGCTGGACACGATGAAGAAGCTGGACGCCCCGGTCGAGGTGGGCAACTGATGCTGCGGGCAACGCTCAAGAGCCTGCTGGCGCGCAAGCTGCGCCTGCTGCTGTCCGGCCTGGCCGTGGTGCTCGGCGTCATGTTCGTCTCCGGCGCGTTCGTGCTCACCGACACGCTCGGGCGGTCCTTCGACGCGGTCTTCGCCGACGCGTACGCCGAGGTCGACGTCAGCGTCGAGGCGAAGCCGAAGATCGACGTCTCCACCGCGGAGGGCATGCCGCTGAGCACCCCGATGCCGGCGTCGGTGCTCGACCGGATCAAGGCGGTGCCCGGCGTCGCCGACGCCAAGGGCGTGGTGGCCGCCGACGGCGCCCGCATGATCGGCAGCAACGGCAAGGTGGTCACCTCGTTCGGTCCGCCGCAACTGGGCCAGAACTGGCTCGGCGAGAGCGACCTGGTGGAGATCCGCGAGGGCCGCGCGCCGCAGGCCGACGACGAGATCGTGATCAACGCCGCGCTGGCCGAGGCGGGCAAGGTCAAGGTCGGCGACCGGGTCGGCGTGCTGACGCTCGCCCCGAAGAAGGAGTTCACGCTCGTCGGCGTGTTCGGCTACAGCGGTGGCCGGGACTCGATCGGTGGCGCCAACGAGGTCTACTTCACCACCCCGGTGGCGCAGCAGCTGATGCTGGGCGAGCCGGACGTGTTCAGCAACGTCAGCGTCCAGGCCGCCGACGGCACCACGCCGGCCGCGCTGCGCGACGAGGTGGCCCGCACGCTGGGCACCGACTACCAGGTCAAGACCGGCGAGCAGCTCGCCGCCGACGCGTCGGCCGGCCTCAAGGAGGGGCTGTCGTTCTTCAACAAGATCCTCCTCGGGTTCGCCGCGGTGGCGCTGCTGGTCGGCACGTTCCTGATCCTCAACACGTTCTCGATCATCGTGGCCCAGCGCACCCGTGAGCTGGCCCTGATGCGCGCGATCGGGGCCAGCGGCAAGCAGGTCATCGGCTCGGTGGTGCTGGAGGCGCTCGCTGTCGGCCTGATCGCCTCGGTGCTGGGGCTCGCCGCCGGCATCGGCGTGGGCGCGCTGCTGGCGTACCTGTTCGGTCAGCTCGCCGGGGGTCTGACCCTGGCCGGGCTGGGCGTGCCGGCCTCGGCGGTGATCGGCGCGTTCGCGGTCGGCATGCTGATCACGGTGATCGCCGCGCTGCTGCCGGCGCTGCGTGCCTCGCGCATCCCGCCGATCGCCGCGATGCAGGACGTCGCCACGCCGGACCGGCCGCTGACGAAGGTCACGATCGGCGGCGCCGTGGTGACCGGCATCGGCGCGGTGCTGCTGTTCCTCGGTCTCGGCGGGCACGCCGGCGACAGCACCCTGGCGACCATCCTCGGCGGCGTGCTGTTCGCGTTCATCGGCGTGGCGCTGCTGACGCCGATCATCAGCCGGCCGGTGGTCGCGCTGCTCGGCGCGATGTTCTCCTGGTCGGTGCCAGGCAAGCTGGGCCGGCTCAACTCCGGCCGCAACCCGCGCCGGACCGCGATCACGGCCGCCGCGCTGATGGTGGGCATCGCCCTGGTCACCGGCGTGACGGTGATCCTGGACTCGGCCAAGGGCAGCATCGGCGCGCTGGCCGAGGACACCATCAAGGCGGAACTGGTGATCTCCGGGTCCACGTCCGGGCCGCGTCCGGCGAGCTTCGACCCGGCGGTGCTGGAGAAGGCCGCCGCGATCCCGGGTGTGCGGATGGTCGACGGCGAGTACGGCGACATGGCAGTGGTCGGCGGCGAGCGGACCTGGGTGGCCGTGTCGAGCAACGTGGCGGCGCTCCAGCAGATCTTCGGGGCGAAGGCCGCCGCCGGTGACATCAGCAAGCTGGCACCGGACCAGATGCTGGTCAGCTCGGACACCGCGAAGGCACGCAACCTCAGCGTCGGTTCGACGGTGCCGGTGCAGCTGTCCCGCGGCGACGCCCGCACGTACACGGTCAGCGGCATCTACTCCAGCTCGCAGCTGACCAACCCGGTGACGCTGCCGCCACAGGCCGCCGCGGACTTCGCCATCCCGCAGCCGATCCAGGGTTTCCTGCAGCTCGCCCCCGGCACGTCGGTGGACGCGGTGCAGCCGCAGATCGAGCGGCTGCTGGCGGACAGCCCCGAGGTGTCGGTGGCCGACCGGGCCGGGTTCATCGAGCAGCAGACCGGTCAGCTGGACTCCCTGCTCCAGATGATCCAGATCCTGCTGGCGCTGGCCATCGTGATCGCGGTGCTGGGCATCATCAACACGCTCGCGCTGTCGGTGCTGGAACGGACCCGCGAGCTGGGTCTGCTGCGGGCGATCGGCCTGCGCCGCGCCCAGACCATGCGCATGATCACGGTCGAGGCGGTGGTGATCTCCATCTTCGGCGCGCTGCTCGGCGTGGTGGTCGGCACGGGTCTCGGCGCGGCGGTGGTCGAGGCGCTCAAGGACGAGGGCATCACCGACCTGGTCCTGCCGTGGGGTCAGATGGTGACGTTCCTGATCCTGGCCGCGATCATCGGTGTGGTCGCCGCGGTGCTGCCGGCGATCCGGGCCGCGCGGATCAACGTCCTGGGCGCCATCGCCCACGACTGACGTGAAAGGAAGGGCCCCTTCTTAACGCCTCGTGCATAAGAAGGGGCCCTTCCTAACGGTTGAGCAGGGCCGCGAGCAGCTCCAGGTCCGCCCCGAGCAGGCTCTCCAGCTGGTGCACGCCGTCGGCGGGCGCCAGCGGCACCTCGGCCGGTACGGCCAGCACCGCCGCACCGGCGGCGAGCGCGCTGGCCACCCCGGTCGGTGAGTCCTCGATCGCCACGCACCGCTCGACCGGCACGCCCAGCAGACGCGCGGCGGTCAGGTACGGCTCCGGGTGCGGCTTCGCCGCGTCCACCTCGTCGCCGCAGACCACCGCGTCGAAACTGTCCCGGCCTAGCGTGTCCAGGGCCACCTCGACCAGGGACCGGCCGCTGGAGGTGACCAGCGCGGTGGGGATGCCGGCGTCGCGTACCGCCCGCAGCAGCGCCAGCGCGCCGGGGCGCCATCGCAGCCCGGTGCGGAACAGATCCAGGATCCGGGCGCTGATCCAGTCGGCGCTCTCCTGCACGTCCCGCTCCGGCTGGCCCAGGTCGTCGTGCACGATCCGCATCGCGTCGGCCATCCCGGTGCCGACGATCGCGCGGCGGGCGTCCTCGGACAGGACACCGCCGTACACGGCGGCCAGTTCCTGCAACGCGACGTCCCACAGTTTCTCGCTGTCGACCAGGGTGCCGTCCATGTCGAAGAGCACGGCGGCGGGGTGCTTGCTGCTCAGCGGGGGCCTCCTTCGGTACGCGTACCCCGCCGATCCTGCCAGCCGCGTCCGGTGCGCCAGCCACCGTCCCCGATCTCCGGTGACCCGCGGCATCACCCGAGGCCGCAGGCGCGGAGCGACTTCTCGTACCCCCGGAAGAACGACTCGCTGCGCTGCTCGGCGGTGCCGTGCGAGCCCTCGGCGAACCACGGCTGGTCCGGGTCGTCGCCGACCGCCAGCAGCCCTTCCCGGAACTCCTCCAGGTCACCGTCCTCCAGTTCCAGCGCCCCGGACCGCACGCTGTCCCCGAGGTACGCCCCGGCCATGCAGTCGGCCTGCAGTTCCTGCTGGATGGTGAAGTTGTAGCGGATGCCGAGGCGCACCTGCATGCCGTGGGCGTACTCGTGGCCGAGCAGGTAGAACAGGAACGCGTCGCCGATCTGCCGGAACGCCGCCACCGACCAGTTCACGTCGTAGGCGATGAAGTCGCCGGCCGAGCAGTAGACCGCGTTGTTGCGCGGCAGGCCCTGCCCGGCGCAGGCCACCTCACCCTCGCGGCTGTAGGCCACCACGCGCCGGATCGGGGTGAACCGCTGACCCGAGGCGCGGAACTGCTCCGCCCAGTAGCGTTCGGCCAGCCGCACCGCGTCCTGGATGTCCTGCTTGAACTCGGCCACGCTCGTCGTGCCGTCCGCGCGGGTGGTCTGCGACTCGGGCTGCGCGCTGCGCGGGGGTGCGGGCTGCTGCGGCTCGCCCTGGTCGTAGCCGCCGGCCATGCAGCCGGCCGCCACCAGCGCGGCCACCACCAGTCCGGCGATCGGCCCGCGCCCCAGACGTCCCGCCCTGTCCCCCACCATGACCTCCCGGCTGTCGTTCCCGTGTCCGGCAGCAGTACCCCCGGCGGCCGCCGGTGATGCTCACCGGCTCTCACGCACCGCCGCCGGGAATCGTTCACCGGCGCACGGGAACGGTACGGTCGGCGTCGTGGACCGGTCGTACGCGGGAATCGTCTACTGGCGACGCAGCCTCTGGAACGGCATGCGGTGCGTACCGGTGCTGCTGACGCTCGACGAGGGCCGGCTGCGCGCCCGCGACCGGCGCGGCGCGGAGGTGTTCGCGGCGCCCGCCGGGCAGGTCGAGGCCCGGGGAACGATCGTCGGCACGATGCTGCTCACCGTCGGCGGCCACCGGTACGCCCTGGTCGGCGTGGGCGCCACCGTCTCACCGGCGCCGAGCGCGGAGCAGCGGCGGCGGCTGGAGGAGTACACGGCCCGCGCCGAGCCGATCCCCGACCTCGCGTCCTGGTGGGAGGTGCTGGCGCGGGCCGGCGTGACGGTGCGCTGACCGGGCTGCGGTCAGTCCAGGCCGCGCATGATGTGCGGCTCGCCGTCGTCGTCGCCGAAGCAGCGGTGCAGCACCTGGGCGCGCGCCCACAGATCCAGGCTGCTCGGCGGCCCGACCGGGCCCGTGCCGGCGGGTCGGGTCAGCACGGGAGCCGGTTCCGGCGGGACCTGCGACGTCACCTCGTCGGTCATGTCCGCCCCTTTCGTCGTACCCATGCTCGTCCGCGGGCGTTTCCGCCACGTCAACGCCGACGGCGGGGCGTGGACGCGGCGCGCCTGACCCACGCCGGCCCGTACTCCGGTGACGGTAGCCCGCCGGGCCGCCGAGCACAGCCGTATTCCCGACGTCGCCGCAGGTAGCGGCCGGTGATCACGCCTGCGGGCCGCCCGGGCCGCAGGCGGCGCAGCAGGTGTCGCCGCGCCAGGCGTCGCGGCCCTCGCGGACCGCGACGACGGCGATCACCAGGGCGGCGACCGGGTCGGCCCAGGACCATCCGAACAGGCCGTTGAGGGCCAGCCCGACGAGCAGGACCACCGAGAGGTACGTGCACAGCAACGTCTGCTTCGAGTCGGCCACCGCCGACCGGGAGCCCAGTTCACGCCCGGCGCGCCGCTGCGCGGCCGACAGCACCGGCATCACGATCACCGAGAGCCCGGCGAGCACCAGCCCGACCGGTGAGTGCGCGGCCTCGGCGCCGCCCAGTAGCGCCCGGACCGCCTCGACGGAGACGTACGCGGCGAGCGCGAAGAACGACACCGCGATGACGCGCAGCGCGACCCGTTCCCGGGCCTGCGGGTCCGGACCGGCGAACTGCCACGCCACCGCCGCCGCGGAGGCCACCTCGATCACCGAGTCCAGACCGAAACCGATCAGGGCGGTCGAGGACGCGACGGTGCCGGCGCTGATCGCCACGACCGCCTCGATGACGTTGTAGGTGATGGTCGCGGCGACCAGCAGGCGTACCCGGCGGGTGAGCAGCGCGCGGCGGTCCGGCGCCGGGCCGGCGGGCGTGGCCGGGATCAGCGGCAGGCTCATCAGCAGCATCCGTCCGCGGCGGCCGGGCAGGCGGCCGGGTCGACAGCGAGCACGACACCGACCAGGTCGCCGAGCGCGTGGGCGAGGCGGGCGTCGGCCAGCTCGTACCGGGTGCGGCGCCCCTCCCGGACGGCCACGACCAGGCCGCAGCCGCGTAGGCAGGCCAGGTGGTTGGACAGGTTCTGCCGGCTGGTGCCGAGCGCCTCGGCCAGTTCGGCCGGGTAGCCGGGCCCGTCGCGCAGGGCGAGCAGCAGCCGGGCGCGCAGCGGGTCGGACAGCGCGTGACCGAAACGGGACAGCGCCTGGGAGTGGTGCAGCGTCCGCATGCCGTGACTGTACAGCGTCCGCTGTATTCACGAAGGGATGTATTGGCTGTCGCCGTACTCGATGCCCTGGCCCTGCGGCCCACGGCCGCGCGGGCCGGCGCTGCCCGCTGCCCTTCACCGGTGCGGACCGAGGCCCGGCTACGGTCTGACACATGACGGTCGTGCGCTCCATCCTGCTGTTCCTGCTCGCCGCGCTCGCCGAGATCGGCGGTGCCTGGCTGGTGTGGCAGGGCTGGCGGGAGAACCGTGGGCTGCTCTGGATCGCCGCCGGTGTGATCGCGCTCGGCGCCTACGGGTTCGTGGCCACGTTCCAGCCGGACGCGAACTTCGGCCGCATCCTCGCCGCCTACGGCGGCGTCTTCGTCGCCGGGTCGCTCGCCTGGGGCATGGTCGTCGACAAGTTCCGGCCCGACCGCTACGACCTCGTCGGCGCGGCCATCTGCCTGGCCGGCGTCGCGGTCATCATGTACGCCCCGCGCGCGAGCTGACGGCGGCGCGAGCGCAGGTGATGAGTTCTCCCGCCCGTACCCGTCACACAGACGACGGCACACGACGAAGCGGGAGGATGACGTGATGGGTGCGGAGACGCGACCGGCGGAGCCGGGCGTACGCGATCTGGCCGAGGTCGACGAACCGGCGTTCACCGGGCTGGCCCAGCGGCACCGGCGGGAGCTGCACGTGCACTGCTACCGGATGCTCGGGTCGTTCGAGGACGCCGAGGACACCGTCCAGGAGACGTTCCTGCGGGCCTGGCGACGGCGGGAGACGTTCGCGGGCCGGTCGACGTTCCGGGCCTGGCTGTACCGGATCGCCACGAACGCCTGCCTGGACCTGCTCGCGAAATGCCGGCCCGAGCCGGCGACCGGCGGTGAGGTGCGGTGGCTCCAGCCGTACCCGGACCGGCTGCTCGACGAGCTGCCCGCCGCCGGCGCGGACGAGCCGGAGACCGTGGCGGTGGCGCGGGAGACGATCGAGCTGGCGTACCTGGTCGCGGTGCAGCACCTGGCACCGCGCCCGCGCGCCGTGCTGATCCTGCGGGACGTGCTCGGCTGGCCCGCGAAGGACGTCGCGGAGCTGCTCGGTGACTCGGTCAACTCGGTGAACAGCGCGTTGCAGCGTGCCCGCGCGGGCATGCGGGAACACCTGCCCGCCCAGCGGCAGGACTGGACCGGCGACGAGACGGACACCCGGACCCGCGAGCTGGTACGCCGCTTCACCGACGCCGCCGTCGCCAAGGACGTCGGCGCGCTCGCCACCATGCTGCGCGACGACGTGCGCTGCTCGATGCCGCCCACCCCCGGCCTGCAGATCGGCCGCGACGCGGTGGTGAGCGACTGGATCGCGGACGGCTTCGAGAGCCTGGGCAGCATGCGAGCAGTGCCCACCGCCGTGAACCGGCAGCCCGCCGTCGCGTTCTACCTCTGGCAGGACAGCGACGGCGCGTACCTGCCGCTCACCGTCGACGCCCTGCGCGTCACCGGCGGGGCGATCACCGAGATCGTCACGTTCCACGCCGACCGGTTTCCGCGGCTCGGGCTGCCCGAGCGCCTGCCCGCCGACCGTACGCCGTAGTGCCCGCGCGGACGCTCGCGCTGCCCGGCGGCGCGCGCGTTCCGGTGGTCGCGGCCCAGTGGCATCACGCGTACGGCGTGGTGACGCGCGGCCGGGTGCAGCTGGAGCTGCACGACGGCAGCCCCGGGCCGGTCCTCGGCCGCGACGCCGGTTTCTGGCTGCGCGGCACCGGCGTACGCGCGCTGCGCAATCCCGGCCGTCGCACCGCGACGGTACGGATCCTCACCCCTCATGAAGACGTTCGGAGGAACGACATGATCAGCAGCACCGACACCGGCGTCGTCTCTCGCCGTGCGCACGGCTTCCGGCGGCTCGCCGTCACCGGTCTGGTCGCCACGCTCGCGGCGGCGGTGGTCACCACGCTCGCGGCCGCGCTCGCCCGGGCCGCCGGTGTGGACTTCGAGATCCCCGACGGTGGCGGCGAGACGATCCCGTTGGGCGGGTTCGCCGTGGTGACCGGATTCTTCTCGCTCGTCGGCGTCGTCATCGCCGCCGTCCTGCTGCGGTTCAGCGCGCGTCCCGCGCGGCGGTTCGTCTGGACGGCGGTGGCGCTGACCGCGCTGTCGATGGTCCCGCCGTTCATCGCCGGTGGCGACGCAGCCACCACTGTCACGCTGGTCGGGCTGCATCTGGTGGCGGCGGCGGTGATGATCCCCGCCCTGACGCGGAGCCTGCGCGCGAGAACCGGCTGACGCCCGCCTCCGGCGGCGAATCGCGGCTCCGGGGTGCCTGCTGTCTCCGGCCGGAGGCACGGTGGTCCGCGAACCTCCCACCAGGCGACGGCTTCGACCGAACGCCTACCATCCCCACCCGTGGAGGGTCTGTTCTGGGTGCCCGTCGTAGCGCTGTGCGGCCTGTTGGGCTGTCTGCTCCCGTGCGCCGTCCTGGCGGCGCTGGCCACGTGGCCGAGGAAGGGCGACCGCGGGTAGCTGCACCCTCGACAGGGAACCGTGATCGGGCGGACCATCCGGCTACTCGGCCGTGACTCCGCGACGGCGGAGGGCCACCTTGGTGCCGCCGAACGCGAGGAGCCAGGGTAAGGCCAGGAAGCCGCCGCAACCGATCACGATCAGCCACAGCGTCTCACTCGGTTCTCCCTGGTGCTCCAGTTCGGGCCAGGTGAAGGCGCTGCCGAGCAGCGACAACGCGTAGAACAGGACGATCACGATCGTGACAGCCGTACCGATCCGGCGGCTGAGCCCGATGCCCGCGGCGCAGAGAAACCCGAGCCCGGACATGAGAATGGGGGCGAAGTACATGCCGGACAGGACGACGAAGGTGGAGTAAGTCGCGCCGGGGTCGAGATCCGAGTCCGCGAGCCGTGGCGGGCCGGCTCCGACCGCGTGGACGACAGCGGAGAGGGCGGAGATCACCACTTCGGACTCCTCGCATCGGGACGCTCGCACGCCATGAGGACCGATCCCTCAGTTCGACGGATCGAGAGCTGTGGACCCGTCCGGAGAATCTCATGTGATCCACAGGGTTCGATCGAGAACACTCGGGCACTTCGATACGGACCATACGCCGGGCGCCCCCAGTCGGCGCCCGGCGCCACGTACGACCGAGAGGTGACACCATGACCTTCCGCGCCAGGCTCGTCGGAGCCGCACTCGCCGGGACGCTCGCCGCCGGTGCATCGGCACTGGCTGGGGCCTCCGCGGCCAGCGCGCAGGCCGAACCCTGCGTTCAGCGCATCGCCGTGGTGAACAACGCCGCCTTCGTGATGTCCTTCAGCGTTCAGGCGAGCAACGGCCTGGAGACGGCGAACACCGACACCTACCCGATCAACCAGTCGCGGACGATCGATCTCACCACCACCGCGCTGCCCGTCGGGTCCGATGTCCGGCCGGTGGTCGACGCGGTGGCCGGGGCGCAACGCACTCCGAGCAGCTTCGTGTCGTACTGCGAGAACGGGCAGACCGCGACGTACTCGGTGACCGGGACGACGTACGACTACTCGGTCACGCTGATCGGCTGACCGACGCGCCTACCTTCGGGGCGTCCGCCATTCCGGCGGACGCCCCGCGCTCGTCAGTGGCTACACGAGTAACCGGTGGGCGCCGACGGTGGACGAGTCGTCCCATCACGCGTCGTCAGACCGGGCCACCGAACGCCAGGCGTCGAAGGCCCAATCGAGGTCGGCCGTGTCCGCACCGGCGAAGACCGTTTCCAGGTACGCGCCGTCGACGAAGGTGAAGCCGTAGAGCTCGAAACCGTCGTCACGGTGGTAGAGCCAGGCGGCGCGATGCCCCACCCCGTCTCTGCCGCCCTCCCCCACTTTGGCTGTCGGGTTCGGTGGCATCTCGGCATCGAGCGAGGCGATGATGTCGGCTCCGTCGGCACACCGCCACGACGGTCCCTGGACCGGCCCGCATCGCCCGGCCGGGCACGTGCCACCTGGTAACACCGTCATCGGTGGTCTCCCGCGTCCAGGAGCCGGACAGCTCGACCGACCAACCGTCGCCCAGAGACCGCCGCACGTCCCACGTGTCACCGACGGCCGACCTTCCGTGTGGTGACCTCATCGCTGCAGATCAAGCGTTGCTGGGGCTGGAGATGCCGCGTCTTGCGAAGGACACCGCGACCTCGTCGAAGACACCGCAGGCAAGCTCGAAGCCGCCGGCGCGCTCGGCGTAGTGGACGATCAGCCTCGTCGGCGGAAGATGCGCATCGACAGGAAACCCGGGATCCACCTGCGCGTCACGCCTACCCTCTCTTTCGGACGGGCCTCGATGCGACGCTGGGAGATCCGTGTGACGACCATGGCACCCTCTTCTGAGATGCCTGACGAGCGGATCCGCACCTCTGCCACGACACCGTCGCCGGAGACGGTGACCTGCCAACCATCCGGCGTAGGCCGGCAGTCAACACTCAGCACGGCGTCGCTGGGCAGGTGGATCCGCGTCCGCACGACAGTCCTGGCGACAAGCGATGCGTCAGCCTTCAACTCGGGTGATGCGGGGGGACGTCCCTCCCGTCGAGAGAGACGGCTCAGTGCTCCCTTGAGCGCATCATAGGCGGCGTTGCCCACAACTCCGGCAGCCATCGCTGCCCCGAACCAGGTGGCCACGTCGCCCGGGTTCGGGGCACTTCCGACCACCGTGGAGGAATCGAACGGAGGCGGAGCACCGCTCCGACGGCCGCGGTCAGCGGAGAGTGGATCTGCATCAACTGGTCGCGGAGCATCGTTACCACTCATTCATCAAGGCTACTGGCGGGAACCCGTGGCGGTATGCCCGTGAGCCGCAGCGGAGGCAACGGTTGCAGGTGTGCGTCGCACCTCAGCTGTCGGATCCAGCTGACGGGTCACACGATCAATCAGGGACGGCTACGTCCTTGCCTGCGTGAGGAACGTTCGGGCGGCCAGCTCGCCGGAACGGCTGCGGGCCCACACCGCCCACCGGGCTCCGGAGCCGGGGAACACGGCGGCGAACGTCTTCCAGATGTGCAGCCGGAAACCGTCCTGCTCCCACCAGCGCTCGGTGTACCCGGAGGCCTCGGGTATCGGGGTGAGGCGCGCGGCGTGCGCCTCGACCGCCGCCAGGCCTGGCGCGTCGTCGAGCGACACCGGGATCCAGGTGGCGCATTCCTGGTAGAGCGCCTCGGCTTCGAGCATCGCGTCGACGCCGGGGAAGACGGGCACCGCCGGCGCTGAGTGCGGGCCCGTGAAGCAGTAGACGACCGCGCCGTCCCCGCGCAGCCATACCGCGTACGGGTGCGCGGTGTCGTGCGCGATGAGGTCGGCCATCGCCTCCCGGTCCTCGGGGCCGTAGTCGTCCGCCTCCCACGGGACCGGTACGAGCGTGACGGTCTCTTCGAACGACCAAGCGACACTGCGGTACCGCAGACCCCCGTACCGGGCCGCGGCGCGCCGGAACAGGGTCAGCGTTGCCTGGACGTCGACGCCTGGCAGACGGCTCGACAGCAGCGGCAGCTCGTCGGTCGTGGGCCAGTGCGACACGTCGAGCGACGTTCGTTCGGCGGCGTGTCGGAGGAAGCGGACGGCTCTCGGCGACAACCCCGACGGATCATCCAGGACGTGATGCATGACTCCATGATCGAGGACACCCGGCAGAACCGCGTGCACGTCCGACGCCACCCGTACGCCTCGGTCCTGTTCGACGCCGGGCACGTCACTTGGCGTTGAAGTAGTTCGCCTCCGGGTGGTGCACCACGATCGCGTCGGTGGCCTGCTCCGGCACCAACTGGAACTCCTCCGACAACTGCACCCCGATCCGCTCGGCGCCCAGCAACTCCACGATCTTCGCCCGGTCCTCCAGGTCCGGGCAGGCCGGGTAGCCGAACGCGTACCGGCAGCCCCGATAGTCGGTGCGCAGCAGGCCGGCCAGGTCGGCCGGGTCGTCGTCGGCGACCGTGCCGCCGCCGGGCAGCACCAGCTCGGCCCGGATCCGCCGGTGCCAGTACTCCGCGAGCGCCTCGGTGAGCTGCACGGACAGGCCGTGGACCTCCAGGTAGTCGCGGTACTCGTTGCCGGCGAACATCTTCGCCGTGTACTCGCTGATCGGCTGCCCGACGGTGACCAGCTGCAACGCCACCACGTCGAGCTGGTCGCCCTGGGGCCGGAAGAAGTCGGCCAGGCACAGCCGCCGCTCCTGCCGCTGCCGCGGGAAGGAGAAGCGGGCCCGCTCGCTGTGCCCGTTCTCGTCCAGCACCACCAGGTCGTTGCCCTCGGAGTACGCCGGGAAGTAGCCGTACACCACGGCCGCCTCCAGCACCTGGTCGGAGATCAGGCGGTCCAGCCAGTACCGCAGCCGGGGCCGGCCCTCGGTCTCCACCAGTTCCTCGTACGACGGGCCCTTGCCGCCGCGTGCGCCGCGCAGCCCCCACTGGCCCAGGAACGTGGCCCGCTCGTCGAGCAGCGCCGCGTAGTCGGCCAGCGGCACGCCCTTGACGACGCGGGTGCCGAAGAACGGCGGCTTCGGCACCGTCACGTCGGCCGCCACGTCGGAGCGGACCGACGCGTCGTCCAGTTCGGGCAGCGCCTCGCGGACCTGCGCCCGCTGCCGTTCGCGGCGCTCCCGGCGGGCGGCCAGCGCCGCCTCCCGCTCCGGGTCGATCACCGGAGCGCCACCGCGCTTGGCCGCCATCACCCGGTCCATCAGGGACAGCCCCTCGAACGCGTCGCGCGCGTAGTGCACCTGGCCCGGGTAGATCGACCGCAGGTCGTCCTCCACGTACGCGCGGGTCAGCGCCGCGCCGCCGAGCAGCACCGGCCAGCGCTCGGCCACGCCCCGAGAGGCCATCTCGGCCAGGTTCTCCTTCATGATGACTGTGCTCTTGACCAGCAGGCCGGACATGCCGATCGCGTCGGCCCGGTGCTCCTCGGCGGCGTCGAGGATCGCGTTGATCGGCTGCTTGATGCCGATGTTCACCACGTCGTAGCCGTTGTTGGACAGGATGATGTCGACCAGGTTCTTGCCGATGTCGTGCACGTCGCCCTTGACCGTGGCGAGCACGATGCGACCCTTGCCGTCGTCGTCGGTCTTCTCCATGTGCGGCTCCAGGTACGCCACCGCGGTCTTCATCACCTCGGCGGACTGGAGCACGAACGGCAACTGCATCTGACCGGAGCCGAACAGCTCGCCGACCACCTTCATGCCGTCCAGGAGCAGGTCGTTGATGATGGACAGCGGCGTACGCCCCTGCGCCATCGCGGTGTCCAGGTCGGCCTCCAGGCCGTTGCGCTCGCCGTCGATGATCCGCCGCTTGAGCCGCTCGTCCAGTGGCAGCGCGGCCAGTTCCTCGGCCCGGGTGGCGCGCGCCGACGCCGCGTCCACGCCCTCGAACGCCTCGATGAACCGCTGCACCGGGTCGTAGCCCTCGCGGCGCCGGTCGTAGACCAGGTCGAGCGCCACCTCACGCTGCTCGTCCGGGATCCGCGACATCGGCAGGATCTTGCTGGCGTGCACGATCGCCGAGGTCAGCCCGGCCTGGGCGCACTCGTGCAGGAACACCGAGTTGAGCACCTGCCGGGCCGCCGGGTTGAGGCCGAACGAGACGTTCGAGATGCCGGCGGTGAAGTTGACCCCCGGGTAGCGCGCGGCGATCTCCCGGATCGCCTCGATCGTCTCGATGCCGTCGCGCCGGGTCTCCTCCTGCCCGGTGGCGATCGGGAACGTCAGCGCGTCGATGAGGATGTCCTCCCGGCGCATCCCCCACCGGCCGGTCAGGTCGTCGATCAGCCGGCAGGCCACCCGTACCTTCCACTCGCGGGTGCGGGCCTGGCCCTCCTCGTCGATGAGCAGCGCCACGACGGCGGCGCCGTGCTCCCGGACCACCGGCATGATCCGCGCATAGCGCGACTCGGGGCCGTCGCCGTCCTCGAAGTTCACCGAGTTGACCACGCACCGGCCGCCGAGCATCTCCAGCCCGGCCTCGATCACCGCCGGCTCGGTGGAGTCCAGCACGATCGGCAACGTCGAGGCGGTGGCGAACCGGCCGGCCAGCTCCCGCATGTCCTGCGTACCGTCACGGCCCACGTAGTCGACGCAGAGGTCCAGCAGGTGCGAGCCGTCGCGGGCCTGGCTGCGGGCGACCTCCACGCAGGCCTGCCAGTCCCCGGCGAGCATGGACTCGCGGAACGCCTTCGAGCCGTTGGCGTTGGTCCGCTCCCCCACCATCAGGATGCTGGCGTCCTGGGCGAACGGCACATGGTGGTAGATCGAGGAGACCCCGGCCTCCGGCTTCGGCTCCCGCGCCACCGGCGCCCGCCCGCCCAGCCGCTCCACCAGCACCCGGATGTGCTCCGGGGTGGTGCCGCAGCAGCCGCCGATCAGGGCCACGCCGTAGTCGGTGACGAACTGCTCCAGCGCGTCGGCCAGCTCGTCCGGGCTGAGCGGGAAGTACGCCCCGTCGGCGGTCAGCACCGGCAGGCCCGCGTTCGGCATCACCGAGATCGGGATACGTGAGTGCTGCGCCAGGTAACGCAGGTGCTCGCCCATCTCCGCCGGGCCGGTGGAGCAGTTCAGCCCGATCAGGTCGACACCGAGCGGCTCGATCGCGGTCAGCGCGGCGCCGATCTCACTCCCAAGCAGCATGGTGCCGGTGGTCTCCACCGCCACCTGGCAGATGATCGGGACGTCCCGGCCGGCCTCGGCGCGGGCCCGCTTCGACCCGACCACCGCCGCCTTGACCTGGAGCAGGTCCTGGCAGGTCTCGATGATCAGCGCGTCCGCGCCGCCGGCGATCAGGCCGGCGGCGTTCTCCTGGTACGCGTCACGCAGCGAGGCGTAGCTCGCGTGTCCGAGTGTGGGCAGCTTGGTGCCCGGGCCCATCGAGCCGAGCACGAAGCGGGGGTGCTCCGGCGTCGCGTACGCGTCGGCTGCCTCCCGCGCGATCCGCGCGCCCGCCTCGGACAGCTCCCGGATGCGGCCGGGGATGCCGTACTCGGCGAGGTTGGGCAGGTTGGCGCCGAAGGTGTTGGTCTCCACGCAGTCCGCGCCGGCGGCCAGGTAGGCGTCGTGCACGCCGCGGACCACGTCCGGCCGGGTCACGTTGAGGATTTCGTTGCAGCCTTCGAGTCCGTCGAAGTCGTCGAGGGTGAGGTCGGCAGCCTGGAGCATCGTCCCCATCGCGCCGTCCGCGATCAGGATCCGATCCGCCAGCAGGTCACGCAACGAGATAGACACATGCTCCAGGGTAGTGCGCCCGAGTGCGGCAGAGTCACCCGAACCGGGCCTTCCCACATTCTGCCCACCGGGCCGTCGTACCCCTTTCCGCCGGTTCGCCCGGGTGGTCCGGCCCGGCGACCGGCGCGGCCGACGGGCCGGCCCTCGCGGGGACACGTAGGCTGACGGACGTGAAGGACAACAGGGGTGCGACAGTGCGACCGGGCGGCGCCGCGCCCGACGAGCAGGGTGAGGTGACGGCGTGACCGAGTTCGACGGGCTGCCGGTACTGCGCTCGCCGGTCGCCATCGCGGCCTTCGAGGGCTGGAACGACGCCGCCGACGCCTCCACCGCCGCCGTGGAACACCTGGAGCAGGTCTGGCAGGCCCGGCAGGTGACCGAGCTGGACCCGGAGGACTTCTACGACTTCCAGGTGAGCCGGCCGACGATCACCATGGCCGACGGGGAGACCCGGCGCGTCGAGTGGCCCACCACGCGATTCATGGTGGCCAGTCCGGAGGGCACCGAGCGCGACGTGGTGCTGATCCGCGGCATCGAGCCGAGCATGCGCTGGCGGACGTTCTGCGAGCAGGTGCTGGAGATCTGCCACAGCCTGGAGGTCGAGCGGGTGGTGCTGCTCGGCGCGTTGCTGGCCGACGTGCCGTACACCCGGCCGCTGCCGATCAGCGGCAGCGCGTCGGACGCCGACGCGGCCAAGCGCTACCAGCTGACCCCCACCCGGTACGACGGGCCGACCGGCATCGTCGGCGTGCTGCACGACGCGTGCACCCGGGCCGAGGTCGACGCGGTGTCGTTCTGGGTGCACGTGCCGCACTACGCCAACAACCCGCCCTGCCCGAAGGCCACCCTCGCGCTGCTGCACCGGGTCGAGGAGGTGCTCGACCTGCCGGTGCCGATGGCCGACCTGGCCGAGGAGGCAGCCGAGTGGGAGCAGCGGGTGCGCAGCGCCGCCGAGCAGGACGCCGAACTCGGTGAGTACGTGCGTGAGCTGGAGGAACGCGTGGGCGACGCCGGCATCACCCCGTTGACCGGGGACGAGATCGCCCAGGAGTTCGAGAAGTACCTGCGTCGTCGCGGTGGTTCCGCCGGGCCGACAGCGGGTTCCTGGTAGTTCTCCCGCTTCGCTGAAGCCGGGCCTCGGATCGGGGGCCCGGCTTCTTCGTGTCCGGGGTGGCGCCGTCACACCCTCTAGGGCATCCTAGGAACCTAGCTGTTCTGAGGAGGTCCGGATGCAGATCAACCCGGGCGCGGCCGAGTTCCCGCACCGGCAGATCGCCGCGCAGCTCAAGGCCCAGGTGCGCCGCGGCGACTGGGGGCCCGGCGAGCGGCTGCCGTCCATCCCGGCCATAGCCGAGATGTTCGGCGTCGCGAAGCAGACCGTGCAGCGCGCCGTCGACCAGCTACGGGTCGAGGGCATCCTGATCACCAAACCCGGCTCCGGTACGTACGTCCGAGGCACCCGGCGCCGCCTCAACCGTCTGTCCCGGGGCCGGTACGGCGGCTTCCGCGGCTACCACACCGACCTGGCCGCCCGGTACCGCCAGCAGCTCGTCTCGGTCGGCCGCTCCCCCGCCCCGGCCGAGGTGGCCGACGCGTTCGGCGTCGCCGACGGCACCGAGCTGCTCTGCCGGCGGCACCTGGTACGCACCGACGACTCCCCGGTCGAGGTCGGCGCGTCCTGGTTCCTGCCCGCCGACACCGCCGGCACGTCACTGGAGCGGGCCGAGGCGTTCGGCCGGCCGCTCTACCAGGAGGCGGAGGAGGTCACCGGCCGGCGGTACGTCACCGCCACCGACACGATCAGCGCGCGTCAACCCAGCCGGGAGGAGGCGGAGATCCTCCAGATCCGCCCGGACACGCCGGTGCTGCACCTGCTGCACGTCGCGTACGACGAGCGGCACAAGCCGATCGAGGTCGCGCAGGCCACCTGGCCCGGTCCGATGACCACGCTGACCGAGGAGTACAAGATCCCCGCCCCCGCTCCCGACCAGGACCCCGACCCCGGCCTGGTCCTGGGCTGACCCCCCGGCTCGGCCCGGCTCGGCCCGGCCCGGCTCGGCCCGGCTCGGCCCGGCCCGGCTCGGCGATCTTGCACTCTCCGCCCGGACAGACGGGGCATTCACGACACTCCGACGGCCACAAGTGCAAGATCGACGCGTGTGAAGGTGGGGAGCGCGGGGGAAGGGTGGGGCTAGAGGGCGATGCCGAGGAGGGCGTCGACGGTTTCGGCGAACAGCTTCGGGGCGGTCGGGTCGTCGGTGACGCCGTTGAGGGCTCCGTCGGCCCAGCGGTCGGCTGCCGCCAGGGCACCCGGCGTGTCCAGGTCGTCGGCCAGGCGCTCGCGTACCTCGGCCAGCAACGCCGCCCCCGACGGCCCGGCCGGCGCGGCGGCGGCCCGCCGCCAGCGGCCCAGCCGCTCCTGCGCCTCGGTGAGCAGCTCGTCGGTCCAGGAGCGGTCGCTGCGGTAGTGCCCGCTCATCAGCGCCAGCCGGACCGCCATCGGGTCGACCTTGTCGGCCCGCAGCCGGGACACGAAGACCAGGTTGCCCTGGGACTTCGACATCTTCTCGCCGTCCAGGCCGATCATGCCGGCGTGCACGTAGTGGTCGGCGAAGGGCGCCTCGCCGGTCAGCCGCTCGGCGTGCGCCGCGGAGCACTCGTGGTGCGGGAAGATCAGGTCGTTGCCGCCGCCCTGCACGTCGATCCGGTCGCCGAGCAGGTTCAGCGCGATGACCGTGCACTCGATGTGCCAGCCGGGACGGCCCGCGCCCAGCTCGCCGCCGGGCCAGGACGGCTCGCCCTCGCGGGCGCCGCGCCACAGCAGCGGGTCGAGCGGGTCGCGCTTGCCGGCGCGTTCCGGGTCGCCGCCGCGCTCGGCGAACAGCTCGATCATCTGCTCCCGGGACAGGTTCGACTCGTAGCCGAACCGGGGCGCGGCGGAGACGTCGAAGTAGACGTCGCCGGTGCCGTCCTCGAGCCGGTACGCCGCACCGTCCTTGAGCAGCACCAGCACCTTCTCGGCGATGTCCGGGATCGACTCGACAGCGCCGACGTAGTGCGCCGGCGGGATCATCCGCAGCGCCTCCATGTCCTCGCGGAACAGCGCGGTCTCCCGCATGGCCAGGACCTTCCAGTCCTCGCCGTCGCGCTCGGCGCGCTCCAGCAGCGGGTCGTCGATGTCGGTGACGTTCTGCACGTACCGCACGTCCAGGCCGGCGTCGCGCCACATCCGCTGCACCAGATCGAACGTGATCATGGTGGCGGCGTGCCCGAGGTGCGTCGCGTCGTACGGGGTGATGCCGCAGACGTACATCGAGGCCGCGCCCTCGGGCCGGCTGGGATGGGCGCCCTGCCGCGCCGAGTCGTACAACCTCAGCGACACGCCCTCGCCGGGCAGCCGTGGCACGTCATGTCCCGCCCAAGACTCCATGACCGCCAGCCTAACGATCCGTCAGACGCTCGGGTGCCGCCCCACAGGTGATCAACGCGACAGCAGCTCACATCGGTGGCCAGGGCATCGCCGGCCACTCCTGCGGCGGCAGCGGGAACCGGCCGCTCTCGCCCAGCCGCTCGACCCGTTCCGCCAGCGCGGCCAGTTCGCCGATGGTCAGGTGCTCGGCAAGCTCCTCGCCGAGCGGTCCGCGTAGCTGCCCGGCCAGGCCGTCGAGCATCTCCACCGCGTCCGGCGGCAGCTCGCGGCCGGCCCAGCCCCACAGCACCGTACGCAGCTTCTCCTCGACGTGGAAGCTCACGCCGTGGTCGACGCCGTAGATCCGGTCGTCCGGGCCGACGAGGACGTGCCCGCCCTTGCGGTCCGCGTTGTTGATGATCGCGTCGAGCACGACGAGCCGGGCCAGGCGGGGGTCGTCGGCGTGCGCCAGCGCGTACGCCGCCCCGTCGTCGTCGCGGGCCGCGGCCACCGGGAACCAGCGCGGCGGGATCTCCCGCGCCGGCACGAACCCGACGAGCGGCTCGGCGTCGTCCGGCTCGTCGATCCAGAGCTGGCACGAGCCGGGACCGAACGGGCCGTCGCGCAGCACCGTGGGAGGCACCAGGCCCCAGCCGGTGGCCCGGGACACCAGGTAGGCGGACACCTCCCGGCCGGCGAGCGTGCCGTCCGGGAAGTCCCAGAGCGGGCGCTCCCCGCGTACCGGCTTGTAGACGCAGTGCGCGCTCACGTCGCCGAGCGCGATCACGCCGCGCAGCGTCGCGTTGGAGGCGTCGACGAGCCGCCCCTCCAGGGTCAGCTCACCGTCGGCGAGCAGCCGCAGCGCCTCGGCGCCGTCCTGTCGGGGCTGCAGTTCCGACGAGGTCACCGGTGATAGCCGTTGTGCCGGGGACAGAGGTGACCGGCCGGGTCGAGCGGTTGGCCGCACAGCGGGCAGGGAGGCCGGCCGGCGTTGACGACGCGCTTGGCGCGTTCGATGAACTCGCGGGTCGCCTCCGGGGTCAGCCGCACCCGCAGGCGGTCGAGGTCGTCGTCCGGCTCGTCCGGATCCTCGTCGGCGTCGTCGTCCGCGTCGCCCAGCTCGACCTCGACCTCCGCCTCGCCGACGGCGATCGCCTCGATCACCACGGTGGCGGTGTCCACGTCGAAGGCCAGGCCCAGCGTGCCGACCCGGAACTCCTCGTCCACAGGCGTGTCGAGCGGCTCGTTGTCACCGGTCACGGTGGTGACCGGCTCCGGGAGCTTCACGCCGAAGCGGCGCTGCGCCTCGGCGAGCAGTTCCTCCAGCTTCTCGGCGAGCAACGACACCTGGACCTTCTCCAGCGACACGCTGACCAGCCGGCCGCCGCCGCGCGCCTGGAGGAAGAACGTGCGCTCCCCCGGCGGGCCGACCGTACCGGCGACGAACCGCTCCGGCGGCTCGAAGGCGTGCACCTGGTGCGTCATACCCACGACCCTATCCGGCGTGTGGAAGCACCGCGCAGCCCACCGACGCCGAATCCGCCCAGAGCGAACGCACCGCGTACGCCTGCCTCACCCGGCCGCGCCCGCGCCCCCGCCGACCGCCGCGTCGGACTCGGCCGCCCGCGCCGGTCGCCGGCGCCGCTTGCGCGGCGGCGGGACCAGCGCCGACAGGTCACCGCCGGTGTCGTTGAGGCGGACCAGGAACGGCCGCAACGGGGTGTAGCGGATCGCCGTCACCGACGCCGGGTCGGCCACGATCCGCTGGAAGAGATCAAGGTGTACGCCGAGCGCGTCCGCCACGATCGCCTTGATCACGTCGCCGTGGCTGCACGCCAGCCAGATCGCCTCCGGCCCGTGCTCGGCGGTGACCCGCGCGTCCCACTCCCGTACCGCGGCGACCGCGCGCGCGGACATCGCCGCCATCGACTCCCCCTGCGGGAACGCGGCGGCGCTCGGGTGCTGCTGCACCACCGGCCAGAGAGGCTCCTTCGCCAGCTTCTTCAGCGACTGCCCCTCCCAGTCGCCGTACCCGCACTCGATCAGCCCGTCCTCGACCGCCGGCTCGGCGCCGGGAAGCGCCAGGTCGAGGGTCTGCCGGCAGCGGATGAGCGGGCTGGTCACCACCGCCGCCAGCGGCAGCCCGGCGAGGCGCGCGCCGACCGCTGTGGCCTGCGCCCGGCCGGTGTCGTCCAGCTCCACCGGTTGCCGTCCGGCCAGGCCGCCGTCGGCGTTCGCGGTGGTCCGGCCGTGTCGCAGAAGCAGAAGGGTCGCCACGCTGACCACCCTAGGCGGTACGCCCCCCGATGATCGTCCCGCAACGACAGCCCGTTCCCGGCCGTTCCCGGCTCCCGGCCCGCCTCCGCCCCCTTCGGCGTCGATCATGAGGTTGACCTGGACGAATCGGACACCGATCCCGGCCAACTTCATGATCGGCTGATGGAAGCGTCCCGTGGGCGACGCCCGGGCCGCGCGCGCCGGGTTCAGGTGCGTGACCCGGGCGAGATCTTGGAAGGTTTGGGCCCCTCTGGGGGCCTTTTCGTACCAAGATCTCCCCGCCGACCGCGGGATGGACGCCGGACGCCCCGCTCCGGCCGGGCTCGCGCCACCAGTCCCGCCCTCGCGGCCCCACCCGCAGGGCCGATCATGAGGTTGGCGGAGACAAATCGGACAGACGATGCCGCTAAGTTCATGATCGACGCGGCGGGACGCGGGCAGGCGCGACGCGGGCGGGCGGGACGTCGGTGGCGGGGACATTGCGGGCTCGGCGGGAGGGGGCCGGGTCCGGGCTGCGTCGGGTGTCCGGTTTCGGGGTGGTCGGGGACACCCCTGCGGCGGAATCGGGGACCGGGC